>NYVY01000111.1 GCA_002684875.1 Pseudomonadota bacterium | reverse complement strand
GGCGAGACCCCGCTGACCACGGTCTGCAGGTATCTCATGCCGCCGGAGAAGGCCAGTCGGATCGTCCGGGCGCTCATCGAAGCGGGCGCTGACGTCAACGCCAGGACGAATGTCAATGCCGAAGGGACCGGGGGGGTGACGCCACTCCTGCTCGCGGCGGTCGGATTGGGACAGGATCTGGTGAGCGTCAGGCTGCTCATCGAGTCCGGGGCCGACGTGAATGCGCGGGCGACCGGCAATGTCTTCAGACTGGACAAGGGGCAGACCGCCATCTTCCCCTCGATCATCAGCCGGAATCAGAAGCTGCTTCCCCTGCTGATCGAGCTCGGTGCCGACGTGAACCTGCAGGACGACGAAGGGCTGACCCCGCTGGATGTGGCGATGGGCCGGGGCGAATGGATGGAACAGCCATGGGCGGTCGAACTGCTTCGGGCTGCGGGCGCGAAGGAGGGGGCGGGGAGCGCGAACTCGAAGGGTTAGGATCCGACCGGACGTACGCCGACGCGTGGCGAGGACCCGGTGTCCGACCCACGCGGGGCTGATACCGAGCGTCGGCCGGTCCGGTTCCCTCCGTGTCCGGTGCTCGACCAACGGATCCGGTATCCACGCCGGGTTTCACGGTCGCTCGAGGCCGGGCATCCGATCCACCGGTTTCACCGTGCGGGCATGCTCGGGCCGGGCACCAGAGGTCGCGTTGGGGAGGGCGCCGGTCGGTTCCGGAATCACCGGATCGGCACCCGGGTGTACGGCGCGCTGATTGGAACGACTCGTTCGTCGACGGTCACGGTGTGGGTCGTGACGAGATCGATCGAATCGCGACCTGCTTCGAGCGGTATGGAGGCGTTCCACGTGCTTCCGCGGCCCGTCATCGCGAGCCAGTTGTCCTCCGGGAACAGGTCGTAGAGGTACCAGGCCGAGCCGTCGGGGCCTCGGTCGTACATCCAGAAGATCTTGCTTTCCTCGGGAACACCACCGTTGGGAAAGGTCACCGTCACCTCGAGCGTGCCTCCCTCGATCGCCGTGGTGACCTCGGGCGTCTCGAGTCCGCCGTCGGTGCCGGCGAGCTGCTCCGCGAAGAACGCGGCGTCGACATCCCTGCTCGGTGCTTCAGGATGGCCGGCTCGACCGTGGCCGCCGTTGGGAACGATGTAGGTGCGGAGGCCGGGCAGGATTGCGCCGGTGCCCGGCACGTCGTAGGCCACCCAGTCGTGGGAGCCCGGGAGGCTGAAGATCTCGACACCCCGCTTCGTCAGTTCGTCCCAGTTCTCGCTCACGTACAGATCGTCGGCGACACGCCTGATGGCCGCGAGGACCTCCTCGGGCGTCCAGCCGAGCGAGCCTGCGTTCTCGATCAGGTTCTGGAATCCCTTCGCGTAGTAGTTCCAGGGCTGGTCGCCCTGAGGCAGCCCGGCGGCGCGGGCCGCGGCGAAGTCCTTGTTCGCGGCCGTGACCGCGGCGATGGCGTCCGGGTCGTGGGCTCGGATGGGGGTATGCGTCGTGAAGGCGTGGGTGCTTCGAACCGCGTCGATCCGTTCATCATGGATCGAGGCGATGAGCGGGGTCATGCCGTTCTTCGAGTTTCCGTATGCGATCACCGGCCCGGGCTGGAACAGCGCGTCATCGAACGCCGCGGTGATGGAGCGCATCATGATGGCGCCCCACAGGTAGTACTCGGTGTATCGCCAGTCGAGGGTCTCCCCGAAACGCGCGCGAATCTGACCTTTCTGCGGGAGATCTGGGTAGTAGCCCAGCGACTTGATCTTCGTCGTCACCACGCCGGCCCCCGCGTCGAGTGCGACGCGATCGCTCGCGGACACCGGTTCGTCGCCATCGGACTTCTCGTTCAGGCCCGATCCGCTGATGACGAAACCCTCGACCGTTCCTTCCAGAGGAACGACGAGTCGCACCGGCACCCGGATCTCGACGCCCTCCCACCAGTCGTCGACGTGGATGTCGATGAGCTTCTGGCGGGTCGTGCCGTCGATCGTGTCGACGTGCCAGTCCTCGATCACCACGACGTCGAGGGTGCTGGTGTCGGTCAGGGTCGGCATATGGAACGGCTCGGCCGGCGTCGGGCCCGTATCGCAGGCGTTCGGAACCGGGCCCCAGGACATGAGCATGAGCCCGAGGTCCCCGCCGTTGACGCGTCCGTCTTCATCGAGGTCGCCGGGGCAGGTCCCTGCGCGGCAGTCTCCCCAGAAGGCGAGCAACCGGCCGAAGTCGGCCCCATCGACGGCCTGATCGCCATCAAGATCCGCGAGGCAGGCGGGATCGTCGGTGGTCGCGGTCGCCGTGGGGCACCAGGCGGTGACGCCCGCCGTGGCGAGTCCGATCCCGATGATGAGCGGGATTCGTGCGATGAATGTCGTTCGCATGTCGTTCGGTTCCTTCAACCACATCACGCAAGAGACGGTGGGCGTTCTGACGGACGCCCGAGACAGAAGTCCTTCGCGACGGATCGATATTCCAACGGTGGTGGAGTCCGCGTATTTCAATCTGTGAGTTAGAAAATGACAAAATACGTCATGACACGACACCGTACGACAAGCGCGCATCTTCACTGAAGCCGACTGTTGGATACTGCCGATCGGGATGCAAAACAGAGGGGACGTCGCAGGCCACGGGCGTGCAAACGTAAGGCTTGAGAATACGCGGGATCTACACATGAAACCTGAAGTCTCAATCATAGTTCCAGCCTTCAATGCATCGGAACTTCTGCCCAAGGCCCTCAAAAGCCTCGCCGATCAGACTCTGCAGGAGCTTGAGGTCATCATCGTGGATGACGGGTCAACCGATGACACGGTACGGCTGGCCGAAGACTTTGCTGCTCGCGACGATCGTTTCAAAGTCGTCCGCATGGAGGAAAATGGTGGCGGCTTCAAAGCAAGATCGAACGGAATCAAACACGCGATCGCGCCGTGGATCGGATTCTTGGACGCCGATGATTTTGCCCACCGTACAATGTTCGAACGCCTTCACGCACGCTGTAAAAAAGATCAATCAGACATTGCGATCTGCGGCACCAGAATGGTCGACCGCTCGGGAAGGATGCTTGGTGTTAAGGTCGGCTTCCGCCGCGATCGTGTGGTAACGGACGAACTTTTTGAGAAGTTCTGCAAACGGGACTTCGGATCCGCTTTTTTATGGAACAAGCTATACCGAACCGATTTGCTACACCGCTTCGGCACCGCGAATCCGATTTCCACTCCGGTGATAGGCCAAGACACGATCGTTAATTTCGGCTGCTTCTTGGAGGCCCGAAGGGTCAGCCTCATCAGCGACGTCCTGCACGATTATCTGATACACCCGAAAAGCATCACGCAATCCGGGAACGATCGACTCTCATTCTGCCGACTCTTCCGGGCCTTTGCCATTGCCGTCGACCTCTACCAGAATCGTGGCGAAGAGAAATTGCACTGGATCGCCCATCTGTATCGGATGCAACTCGCCTTCTACCCCGTGGATGACATCTCGTCCCTGCAGGATCATGCCGACGAACTCGGAGAAGCCGTGGAGCTCCTCGCTCGGGAATATCCAATAGGCCTCGCCATGCTCGCAAGCACCGGGTCGAATCAGGGGGCGCCATATCGCTTCAGGAAAGCCGCCGAGGACTGGGTGAAGTTAACCGGGCAAACCACGGATCTTTTCTTCAAGGCACTTATGCGAACATTCCATCGGCAGTGAATCGGTCGCGTGCGTACGACCGGATATCAGGATGCGTTACCTCTAAAAGACCGTGTTACCGGCGTTCGTAGCGGTCGGCCGGTTGTTTTGACTTCTGAAGTCAAGGATACGCGGCTACTCAGTCACGTCTGTCTCGGCTGGCGGTTCCTTCCCTGTCCGGTGCTCGACCGACGGATCCGGTATCCACGCCCGGTTTCACGGTCGCTCGAGGCCGGGCATCCGATCCCCGGTTCACGAGGAGCGTTCGAGGATCCCGTCCGTGGGCCTCGTCGTCAGCGCCGGGGGGGAGGGGAGGCAGTCAACGTTCGCCGGCCGGCGCCGAGTCCACGCCCAGTGGTTGGAAGGCCGCATCGAGATCGATTTCCGCCAGCTTGGGATTCGCCTCGGCGATGTCGCGGGCCGTGAGGCCGGATTCGTTCCGGGCATTCGGGTCGGCGCCCGCTTGAATCAGCAGGCGAATGACGTCCGCGGTGCTTCCGGTCTCGTACCGCTTGTTCGCGGCAAACATCAGTGGCGTGTATCCGCCCTGGTTCGCGTCGCCTGCATTCGCGCCGCCATCGAGCAGAACCGTGATGATCGACAGGGGGTCCTCGGCCGAGATGTTGCCGCAGGCCAGCATGAGCGGTGTCGTGCCCCGCAGGAAGTAGGGCTCGAATTCCAGCATTCCGGGAATCACCTTGGTGCTCCTGGCGTTGACGTCCGCCCCGGCTGCGACCAGTACCCGGATCACTTCGGGATTCACGCCGAGGAGCGCGAAGGAGAGCAATGGCGGATCCGAGTCCCCGGGATTCGGATCGGCGCCCGCTTCCAGCAGGGCTTCGACGACACTCGGGTTCGGATTGCCGGACGCCCACGAAAGAACCGATTCGCCGTCCCTCGTGCGCGGGGGCAATCTGGTGCCGGCCTCGATGATGGCCGCCATGATTCCGGAATTCTCGTTGATGGTGGCCGACATCTCGATCGCATTCACGCCGTACTGCGTCGCATCGGGATCGGCGCCGTTCTCCACGAGCAATCGAAACATGCCCGGATACCTGCTGCTCATGGCCGCGTAGAGGTAGGCGCTCATGCCCTTGTGTGTGCGATCGTCCGCCTCGGAACCGGATTCGATCAGCACTTCCGCGATCTCCGGGGTGTTGGAAATGGCCGCGAACATCAGGGGGGAGATCCCTCCCCTGCGAGTCGCCTCCAGGCTTCCTCCGTTGTCGACGAGCAGCTTGATGACCTCCGGGTTGAGGTTGGAGCCACATGCCGTCTGGAACGGCGTCATGCCGGCGTTCACGTCCTCGTCGGAGGCGTTGGGGTCGCCTCGCTGGGACTCCAGGAACCATCGAATGACCGGGACGCTCTCGTTGGATTCGCATGCTTCCGAGAACAGGCGGATCCCGTTCAGCTTGCGCGCGTTCGGAACTCTGTTCCACGAATCCAGCAGCTCCACGATCACTTCGGGGTTCGGATTGTGGTTCACCGCAAATCGGATGAGATTCGGAGTCGGTTTCGATCCCGCATCGATCATCAGCCTGATGACCTTCGGGTCGCGAACGGTCATCGCCGCGACCTGCAACGCCGTTCGACGCACCATCCGTTCACGATTGCCCAGGATCGGTATCCGCGTCGACACCTCGATCATCGCCTTGGGATCGGCGCCGTCGCGAATCGCCGCGCCGACGTCTTCGGGAGAGGCATCCGGATCCTGGCAGAGTTCGAGCAGTCGTTCAGTGGGTTCGGAGTAGGAGGGGGCGGATTCCGTGCCCGTCCTCCCTTTGGACTGGGCGACGGCGGCCGTCGACGTCGTGAAGGCCAGGAACGAGACGACGATGATCTTCACGATGCGCATGGGATCCTTCCTGCGGGGGACGATCTCGGGGTGTGCACCGGTGGGCGGACCGGGACCGAAGGATATTAGCAGTAGGTCACCCGTCGACCGGTTCCTCGTGACTGCCGCGTGGCGGGGGCGTCGTTGAAATCAGGCAAGGCGATTCGAACGCCCGAGATGCCCGCTGGCGCCGGGGCGGTC
>NYVY01000110.1 GCA_002684875.1 Pseudomonadota bacterium | reverse complement strand
TTGACTGAGTAGTCGAAGTGGAAATACCCTTAGTAACAATTAAAACTTTTGAACTATCATTAGCATTAGCACATGCAAAAGTCTGGCTGGAGTTTGCTGAAATACTAAATGTAGAAAATACTTGAATTGCGGTATTTCTAAGATTTACTCCAAACATCTCTGTTCCATTTGAAGACTTTATAGATAGACCATGACTATTAGTACCTGCTATACCTCCTTGAGCTGCATTAAATCCATCGACAGTCGAAGGAGCTGCCTGGGTTGTTACATCCCAACCATCTGAAACTCCTCCGGCTGTTAAAGTAGTTGTAACTGTAGTATTATAACTATTTGATGAAGTCATCCGTACATGCACATATTGATTATTACTAACATTTCTTCCTGCAGTGCTAAATCCACTACTCGGAGTCGCCGTAGAATTCGATACTGCAAAAGTTGCGCCTGCTCCAGTAATAGTTGCAGCTACAAGTGCTTCTATGCCTGTTATTTGCACATATGCATTTTGTGGGGCATTTCTAGCAACTCCTGATACATTTGTAAAAGTAAAAGCAGTTGGAGTTACGTCAGGCGCTCTTGTTGTAATCGTCCAGTTAGGAGAAGTTACCGTTCCTACAGAAATATTTGCGGTTTTTGATGTACTAAAAGACGACGACGAAGCCATTCGAAAATGTACATATTGACCATTCGTCATAGTTTTAGATGCCACAGTAAAAGATGACGAAGATGGAACAGACGAGCTAGAAGAAACTGCAAAAGTTGCACTAGAATCTCCTCCCCTAGTTACTGTTACAGTTTGATTAATTCCTGTTATTTGTCTACTTTGTGTGAATGTTGTACTCGGCTCCTGATTTGCTAAATTTGAAAAACTAAATCCATTTGGAGTAGAGTCTCCCGCTACTGTAGAAATTGACCAAGTTGCACTTGTAAGAGTTCCTCCAGCACCTGTTCCTACACTAAAGGTTCCTGAGTTAGTTTGACCCACGCTGGAAGGAGCATTACCCCTTACATGCAAGTATTGACCATTAGTTATATTAGTAGCAGTAGTCCTCCAAAAGTTAGAAGGAGGAGTGCCTGAAGTATATATAGCGAGTTCAAATCCTGAAGGCGCAGGACCAACATATGAAGCCTTATTAATACCTGTTATCTGCGCTTTCTCTGTATGTTGAGCATTCACAGAGCTATTAGTTACATTTGTAAAAGAATAAGCATTCGGAATTTGATCTACGCTTAGACTACCATTAACTGTACCTGAAACATTTCCTTGGCCCTTAACAGAGCCTGAAAGGCCCACACTCCAATTATAAGTACCATGACCTTGACTACCTGCCGTTATTACAAAAGTTTCTCCGCTTGACGTTACGGCGCTTTTATTTATACTTGCACCTGACCCCGATAAAGTAAGACTAATATTATTTGCATTCTGGGACTGGCTACTATTGTCCTCTACAGTAACTGTAACAGTGTCTCCTGGCTCAATATTCTGCGTAACAACTGGGCCTGAGCTAGTAAGCGTGATGGTTTTTGTATAATTAGTCATAATTTATATCAGATACATTTGCCTTATACGTTACTAATCCTCTGTTGGTGCTCACAGGCTTATATGCTTCATGAAAATCTGTCTTTAAAAGAGCATGTGCTACATCATGTAAAGAAGTTTGTATATTTTCTTTAAACCATGTTTGATTCTTTACCCAAGTCCAACTTTCTTCTCTATACTTCTTTTGATGGCCTTGCTTTCTGTGGGTAGGATGTACTCCAAAGCCGAATAGTCTTATAATTCCATTTATTGGATCGTAATGGTTGGATACCCAGAAAATTCTTTCATTGTCTGAATTTCTTCTAAATACTCTACATAGTCGAAAGGGGTTACTAAGTCTATCTGGAGGATCAATAATCAGTGCATCCGCATTATCATACACAACAGAGTCTGCATTTACTTCGTCCAGCCAAGCTCTGTCGCTTTCAACGGCAAGTCTTCCTGTGTATGTAGGCAGAGCACAGTCGCCTATAAATTCTCTGTCTGTATCGCTGAGTAAACTCATTACTATTCTCCTTAATTTTTATCAATTATAAGGGAAGAGCAATAAAATGTCAAGAAATTTTTTTAAGGTGGTGCAATAAAAAGGGCCCCGAAGAGCCCTTTTATTAGAGACTAGAATGAGAAGCGAATCTCAGTTTCTAGCTTGGAGCCGATTGGATCAACTTCGTCGATCTTAGAACCTTCCCACTTACCTTTAAACGTAAGAGGACCATTTTTGATCTTGTATCCAACTTCTCCTGAGTATCCGTCAGTACGAGGACCTACTTCGAAGTACAAGTTCTTGTCGCTGTCGCCCAACAAAGTGCCGAAACGCAGGTGGTGCACAGTGTCATCACTCAAAAACTCGTCGTCTAAAAATCTCAGATCATTTTTGTATTCCACGTAGGGGCCAGCCATTGCAGCACCAGAAAATACCATAAGACTGATAAAAGTTAGCATATATTTCATGTTTTTCTCCTTAGTAGGTCCAAAACAGGAGCATACGGTATGTCACTCCCTCCATTTTTTCTCCACTTTTCAAATTATATGAAGTATGATACCAATTGTCAAGAATTATTTTTGCTTTGCTTAACGAAAAAAGCCCTAAACTAATGCTTGATTCGGAAGTAAGCGCAAAGTAACCTCTTCTTTCTCTTCAGGAAACTTCACTCCCTTCTTTTCCCAGACTTCTTTTGTGTGGCACTGGTACACCATTTTGTTGTTCCAGACATTTGTGTAAAATTTACCACAATAAGTTCCATCTTTCATTTTATCAAACGTAAGTTCCATCTGATCAGAAGCAGTTGCAGACAGAGGCAGAGCAAGGGCTAACGCAATAAGCACATGTTTCACAATTTTCTCCTTATAAAATTCTTTGAAATCTTCGTGATTTCGGAAAGTATTATATCAGAGCTATACCTTGATGTCAAGAACTATTTTTTGATTGAAGAACCCGCTACAATTTCGTTGTAAATGAGAAAGCGAAAAATACCCCAAGTCGTACGTGTGGGGGACGCCCGCGGGCGCGCGATAGTCAAGGTCTATTAACCGCCCCCTATTGATAGGCAAAATCAATTGACAAAGGCAAGGCATAGGCTTAAGCTATAGGCTCAATAAATCGAGGGCTGTCCCATGCTTTACTACATCGGCGTTATTTTTTCTTCTATCTTGCTAACGATTATCGTTAGCGTCACGGCTATTAGCGGCTGGCTGTTTGTTACCGGCGGCGGCGGCTGGCTGGTTCAGGTCATCGGCTACGCTTGCATCGCCTTGGCTTTTCTGCTGGTGACTCTGGCGTTTATGATCGTCCGGCTGTACGCTGAGAATTAAGGCGCGGCGTCTAACTTTTGTCTAGCTTCCGGATGTTGACTCACTCGCTCCGTTTGCTATAATACTCGAACACTAACTAAGGGGACTCCTATGTCTAACTACACTCCTTCAATGGTCGCGGCTCTCGAGGCTGCTGCTCCGCTTAACCTAGAGATCGCTAAGGATCTCGCTGCTGACTTTGGCGTTAGCCATCGCTCGGTGATTTCCAAGGCCAAAAGCCTTGGCCTTGAGTATGTCAAGGCAGCACCCAAGGCGAAGATCGCCAAGGGTATCACCAAAGCCGAGCTGACGGATGCCATTCGTCAGTCGGTCGGTCTGCCTGATCGCTCCGGTGATCTCACCAAGGCCGAGCTTGATGTTGTCCTGAGCAGCTTGGCGTGAAGCTGCTCCGCATCTTAGCGGATTGGTTGGGGGCTGCGGCGCTATGCTGCGCTCCCTTCATAATCGACACGACCGAGGGCAAAGCCCTCGCCATCGTGGGGCTGGCATTATTGACGTTGCAAGCGCTGCGCGTCTCATGCTATAATCTGGTTTTCTTAAACATAATCGGCATCGGAGGATATTTTTATGCGATTTATTTTTGATCTAGACGGAACCGTTATCGACTCGACGCATCGCCAAGGCGCGACGCTCGACGATTGGCGGCGAATGAATACCATCGGCAACATCATGCGCGATGGCTTGCTGCCCTTGGCTGCTAAGATGCAGAGCGCGATTCACGACGGCTTAGACGTTTGGGTTTGCACTTCGCGCGTTATGGGTAAGGCAGATTTTGCCTTCCTACGCTTGCAAGGTTTGCTGCCTAATGGCGGGCCTGTTATTCATCGCTTGGGCGAGGCAGATAATCGCGGCTGCGGTGAGATGAAACTCGCCAAGCTACGCGGACACGCTGCCAGCATGGGCGTGAACTGGGCTCAATTCGCGCATGATTCAATCATGTTTGATGACTCGCCCGATGTACAGGCAACGCTGCGCGGCGCTGGCATTCGGGTTATTGATCCGGTACAATTCAACTCATACATCGTAAGGAAGACCGCATAATGACCATTCAACAAAAAATCATTCTTGTCCTCGATACCGAATGCTGCGACCTCGCGGGTAACGTCTACGATGTTGGCTATACCATAGCCACACGCAAGGGCGAGATTCTCACCCGCAAAAATTGGTTGGTTGAGGAAGTTTTCACCGACCCCGACAAAATGATGGGCGCGTTTTATGCGAAAAAATTGTTTTCGCATTATGCTCCCATGCTCGACGCTGGCACTATCGGCTTGGCTCCGTGGAGCAAGATCGTTGCAGAAATGCAAATCGACGTTGACGCTTTCGGCGTAAATGTTTTGGCGGCCTATAATCTCGGCTTTGATCGTCGCGTGATGCGACAGACTAATGCCCGCTTCGGCCTTGGCCCGATTCTGCCACCGATGGAACAGCTCGACATTTGGCAATTTGCCTGCGAAACAAAATTGTCTCAAGCGCGATACAAAGAAATCGCCAGATCGCTTGGCTGGGTTTCGGCTGCTGGCAATATCCGAACCGGCGCTGAGTACGCCTACCGATTTTGCTCTGGCGACCACGGTTTCATCGAAGACCATACCGCGCTGTCGGATGCAGTTATCGAGACAAAAATCATGGCCGACTGCTATGCTTGCAAAAAATCTGTGCCCTATGGCGTCATCAACGCTCAACCTTGGAGGATCGTAAATGAAAAAGAAACTAAGAAAAAAGCTGGCTAAGGTATTGGTCAGCGCCTACCTAGTGTATTCGGTCCTAACGGATACACTAATCTGGGGCGGCGCTTTCTACTATTTTCTAATCCACTAACCATTGCACTAAGGGGCGAACTATGAAAATCACCGGCACTCATTTAGGGACGGCTTTGATCCTCCTATATTTTGCGGGACAGATATTTATTCTCTGACTCGGCCAAGATGTTCCACGTGGAACACTCCACGACCACACCGCAGCCAGATCGCTTGACAACGCGATTTTGGCGCGGGGGCGCCAGTGGGAAAACGACGTGCAAAACCGAAGGTGTTCCTTGCGCCAGAGTACGTGCAAAAGCGACCAATGTCAAGTCTTTTTTGCGGGTGTGCGCAAAATAATTTTAGATTGGGCAAGTCTTTCTGCGCCAGTGCAAAGTCGACATTCGACGCAAAATGTGGCGCGCGCCGATTATACGCGCAACGCTGCGATTTGTCAAGTCTTTTTGCGGGGTTGTGTGCAATTTATTTTGATTGGGCAGGTCTTGTGACGGGGACGATAATTGTGTATAATTGGCGCAGACCCCGCAAAAGCGTGGCAAATCTTGGCAAATTTTGGAAGATTCGAGCAAAATAAAACTTGACAGAAAAACCCCGCGCGCGGCCCCCGGGAATTGGCTTGCGTTATTTTATGACCAATTCGGGAA
>NYVY01000109.1 GCA_002684875.1 Pseudomonadota bacterium | reverse complement strand
TTTTTACAAAATTGATACAAAAATTATTCAACAAGAAACTTTTAGAAGGTATGTGAGAACAGCATTGGAGAATGTTCCTAAAGAGTGGATAAACAGAACTCATTTAAAGACTTTTGGTATTCCTTTTCTGGATGTATCAATTAGGGAAATTCATTTTCCAAGGATTACCGTTGATGCAAAAAAAGTTATTGAAGAAATGACGTACAGGACTTCACCTTACTGGAAAAGAATAAAGTTTGACGAGTTAGCGGGTCAGCAAATAATTTTAAAAGGAATAAAAAAATCGATTGATGATGAGAAAGTGCTTGTACTTTTAGATGAGAAACAGTTGTCGGAAAAGTTATTGGCAAGTTTATCTTTTACATTGACGGATGCGCAACAAAAAGTCTGGAGTGAGGTAAAAACAGATTTACAAAATGGATATCCGACTCATAGGCTCATTCAGGGTGATGTTGGGTGCGGAAAAACTGTCATAGCTGGAATGGCATTGGCTTTAGCTTTGGGTTCTGGTGTTCAGGCAGCTATTATGGCACCGTCAGAAATATTAGCTAATCAACTTTTTACTCAATTTGAGAAGTGGTTTACCCCTTTGGGGATAAAAATTATATTTTTATCGGGGGGTCTTTCAGCTAAAAAAAAAATTAAAGCTATTGAAGAGATTAAGTCTGGCGAAACAGTTGTCGTTGTCGGTACTCATGCTTTAATTCAAAAAGAAGTAAGATTTCCAAACCTCGGTCTTTCTATTATTGATGAGCAACATCGGTTTGGTATAGAACAAAGGGCACTATTAAGAGAAGATTGTCCCCATATTTTGGGAATGTCTGCAACACCTATACCTAGAAGTCTTGCGATGACCTTTTTAGCAGATTTAAATATTTCAACAGTTACTGGCTCTCCTCCTAATAGAAAAACAATAGTGACTAAGTTAGTTTCTGCGGGAAGAAAGGATGAGATTTTAGAGCGAATTAAAGTTTTTATAAGAAATGGGGGACAAGCCTTTTGGGTGTGTCCAATGATAAATGAGACAACGGACAGCACAAGAGCTTTAAATGCCCTTGTAAGTACTGAAGGATGGCTTAAAGAAAATCTTCCGTACAGTATTTCAGTTCTACATGGAAAAATGACTTCGGAAGAAAAGTTGAGGTCAATGACAGAATTTCGAGATAAGAAGACAAGAGTCTTATTAGCTACCACTGTCATAGAAGTCGGAGTCGATGTGCCCGAAGCTGGCTTAATAATAATCGAAAATTCCGAACGATTTGGATTAGCACAACTCCATCAATTACGCGGAAGGGTAGGTAGAGGGGAAACTGAAGCAACATGTATTTTACTTTACGAGGAGGGCTTAACTGAAGAAGCTAAAATGCGGTTAAAAATATTATATGAAACCTGTGACGGTTTTAAAATTGCTAAAAGAGATTTAGAAATCCGTGGGCCAGGAGAAATACTAGGAACAAGGCAGGCGGGAGATGTAGAACTTGAATTTAGTGATTTAACTAATGATGTTGAACTTGTTAAAACAGTTGTTAAGTTTGTTAATAAAATTTATGATGGGGACAAAGATGGAGAGCAGTTTTACAAAAGCCCGTATGCACCAGCCTTTGTTCTTCTGAGAGAACGGTGGAAAAGTAGAAAATTTTTATTGGAAGGTACCTAGATGACTCTAACTGAGTTGCGTTATATTATTGCCGTTGCGCAGGAAAAGCATTTTGGCCGAGCTGCTGACGCTTGCTTTGTTAGCCAACCAACTCTCTCGGTGAGTATAAAAAAACTAGAAGATGAGTTGAATACGAAGATTTTTGAAAGGAAAACAACTGAAATATCATTGACTAATGTTGGCGAACAGCTTATAAAACAAGCGCATTTAGTCATTGAAGAGGCAAACAAAATGAAACTCATAGCAGACCAAGGAAAGGATCCATTACTAGGTCCACTTCGTCTCGGGGTCATTTTAACTATAGGCCCATATCTTTTACCAAGAATTGTTAAGGTAATATTTGACTCGGTACCAAAGATGCCATTAGTTTTGAGTGAAGATTTTACTAGTGTACTTTTGGAGAAGCTAAGGAAAGGCATAATTGATGTTGCGATTCTTGCAGAACCCTTTGATGTGAGCGGTTTGTTTTCAGAACCCTTATATGACGAGAAATTTATAGTAGCAGTTCCTAGGTCGCATAATCTCTCTGGGAAATTATCAATATCAGCTCAGGACTTAAAGAATGAAACTATGCTTCTTTTAGGAGTAGGTCATTGTTTTCGAGATCATGTGCTTGATGTTTGTCCAGAGGCTTCTAGGTATTCGGTAAATGCAGAGGGAATACAGAGAACTTTTGAGGGTAGTTCTCTTGAAACAATAAGATATATGGTTTCAAGCGGTCTTGGAATTACTTTATTGCCGAGTATGGCGGTCGATAGGCTCATAACTGACAAAACAATTTCACTTATTGAGTTTACAGATCCTGTGCCCTCACGCCGAGTTGTTTTAGTTTGGCGAAAAAGCTTTGCTAGACTTGAAGCGATAAAAAAAATAAAAGAACTTATACTATCTGTACAATTGAATGGATGTTCTAAATTTTTCGAAAAAGTACAATAACCATGTCTATATTGCAGGTAATCGGAAACACTCCTTTAGTTAGGTTAAAACATATACCTGGCCAACTCAATGATTCTAAGAACAATATATTTTTGGCAAAGTTGGAAGGTAATAATCCCGCTGGTTCGGTCAAAGATAGAGCGGCCGTTTCAATGATAATGGGTGCTGAGTCAAGGGGTTTAATTAAGAAAAAGGATGTTTTGATAGAGGCGACAAGTGGAAATACAGGAATTGCCTTAGCAATGGCAGCTAGACTTTTGGATTATAAGATGTGTTTGATAATGCCAGAAAATTTATCAATTGAAAGAAGACAAGTAATGAAAGCATTTGGTGCAGACTTAATTCTTGTGTCAAAGGAAATCGGTATGGAAGGTGCCAGAGATTTGGCGAATGAAATGGAAAAAAAAGGGGAAGGAATAGTTCTAAATCAATTTTCAAATGATGATAATTGGCTTGCGCACTATAAAAACACTGGGAAAGAAATTTTAGATGCTACTAATAATCGTGTTACTCATTTTATTTCTGCGATGGGTACTACTGGGACTATCACCGGAGTATCAAGGCGGTTGAAAGAATTTAACAGTGGTATACAAATCATTGGAGTACAACCGAGCGATGGTTCTCAAATTCCAGGAATTAGAAAGTGGGTTGACCCTTACATACCCCCCATCAGAAAAAAAGCATTCATCGATAATATCATGGAAGTTTCTCAATCCGAGTCTGAAGAAATGGCTCGTAGAATGGCTCTGGAAGAGGGAATTTTTTGTGGGCCATCGGGTGCGGGAGCTTTGTGTACGGCACTAAGGGTTGCAGAAAAACTGGAGTCAGCGGTGCTAGCTTTTATCGTGTGTGATAGAGGTGACAGGTATTTATCTACGAATATTTTCCCGAGCTAAATAATTAGCAGTTAGACAGATAAGAGTTCTCTGTCATCAAATTGAAAGCATTCTCCTTCCCAACTATATCCGTTAGTTTGTTGTAAATAGTCTAGAATGCCGCCGTCGAGTTGGACAACATTTTTGATTCCCTTTTCCATCATATAGAGTGTCGCTTTTTCGCATCTGATCCCACCAGTGCAGACATTAACTAGCTTGAACCCTTTTAAACAGTTTTCTTTTTGTTGAATTTTGATTGGAAACTCACTAAATCTTTCAATGTTTAAGTTAAGAGAGTTCTTAAAGTGTCCTAACTGAAACTCAAACTCGTTGCGTGTATCAATTATTTTAAGAGGTTGACCAGTATCATCTTTTCCTTCTACTATCCATTTTTTTAGGGTCAGAGAATCTATAGAGGGAGCTCGTTCAGTTGAAGGTTGAATCTGCGGCTGATCCATTTTTATGATCTCTTGTTTTACTTTTACTTTCAATTTAGAGAACCGACAATCTTCAGAAAACTCACTTTTTGGTTCAAGATTTTGTAATCCTGGAATAGCTTTACAAGCTTCAAACATTTGTTCAACTGATGACTTATTACCTGATAATGCTACATTAATACCTTCTTCGGAAAGAATAATAGTCCCAGTAACGGATAATAATTGCCCTATTTCGGCAAGAAGTTGCCTATGGTCTTCCAAGTGATCGAGCTTGATGAATTTATAACTTTTTAAGTTTAAAAATTGTTTATTTATTGGTTTATTCATTTTATCTCTCTCTTCCATACCACCCTGATCCAAGATTAACAACTCTATCAAATCCGAACTTCGTAATTATTTCCTCCTCAGTGTACGCAGGATTTGCTTTTTGTGCATTTTTAATTACCGCGGCTCTCCATTGCTCTGAGGATATTTTACCCAGGTCTACTTTGATTGGTGGAGGTGTTTTCCAAATTGGTTTAAACAGTGTGTCTGCAGGTGTCGGCCTATATTTTTCAGGGTCTTTGTTGAGAAGCTCAACTGCCTTTGATGGAGTTGTTCCTCCAAAAGATTTAAAGCGTTTAAGAGTGAAAAGCTCTTCAGCTCTGAGTAAAGCCATATCTTTGACTAAATTCTTTGCCTTTTCAGGATCAACTACTCCTTGATTACTTTCGCTCTCCACCATTTTAAGTGCATCAAATATATTCGTTCCTCTTGGAAAGTTTGATAGAGTAAGACCTTGTTTTTTTAACTCTCTCGCTGTAATACCCTGCGTGTTATTTTTTAACTCTTGGTCATAAGCCTCAATAATTGTTGTGCCAGGTCGGTACTTTGGGGCTGCTATACTATCAATACCAATCGCTTTGAGTTTTTTAGCTGCAAACAGAGACTTCTCTAATAAGCTCGGTACGATAGAAACTTTACGGTCGAGAATTGGGTTGCCGTCAGGGTCAACAGCAGTAATTTGTTCTTTTTCGCCGGTTAAGGGATTAGTTATCGGTAAACCGTCTTTATCTAATTTATCAATAATCTTAGGGACGAATTCATTTCTAGCAATCATATGTCGAATATCATACCAACTCGTAACTGTTTGTTTAACAGGCAAATTATTTTGTAATACTAAGTTGCCAAATTTATCCCGTTGGAAATCCACCTTTGTTTTTGGAAAGCCTTTGGGGCTTCCGTCGAAATCTTCTTCGATCCCTTGAGCTAATAAGGTTTTTTTAGCTTCGGATTCTCGGGCATCAATTTCCAGTCTTTCTTTTACTGATATTTGAATTAATTCCCCTTGGAATCCTGTAGCAAAACTTTTATTACCTCTTGAACCTAATCCTGTATTAGAAATTGTACCAGTGGCAAAGGCATCGGTTGTATTAATGGCAAGAGTCATAGTAGGATTTCATTAGTTAACGTTTTGTATACAAAGCAAAACAAATGCCAATTAAATTTTTTGGAGTAACAATGATTCAAGTGATAGCTTTTGATGTTTACGGAACCCTTTTGAATGTACATTCAATTCAGCTAATTCTGGAAAAATATCTTCCAGGTAATGGTATGCAAGCTTCTACGATAATAAGAGATAAACAAATAGAGTACACAAGAATCTACACGATGAGTCAGAATAGAATTCCTTATGTTAATTTTATGGATTTAACCATCTCTGCTATTAAGTATACTTTCCAGTATTTTGGTAAGGAGCTTGATGATAAACAGTTTAAAGAAATTGTCGAGTGTTATAAAAAACTTGATACATTTTCTGAAGTTCGGTCTGTATTAAACCAGCTAAATGAGCAAAATATAAAATTTGTTGTTTTATCGAATGCAAATGAAGAAATGTTGCAGGAAACGTTAGCCAACTCTGGGCTCGGTGATGCTTTTAGCAACGTTTTTTCTGCAGCTTCTATTCCTACTTTTAAAACTGACCATAGAGTTTATTCCTTGGTTTCGGACCATTTCAACTGTTCACTAAAGGATTGTTTGCTGGTTTCTTCAAACTATTGGGACATATTAGGTGGTGGTTGGGCTGGTATGAAAACATTCTGGGTTAATAGACACTCCCTACCAAGAGATCCTTTAAATTATTCTCCAAACTATGAAGGAAAATCTCTTGATGATTTAATAAAAACAATTCAAACCAAGAATATGTAGGGCTTTATACAACCGATTTCAACGTTAAAGTTAAATGCAATTAATTTAAGTAAAAAAAAAACCGAGGTTCCTAGAGGAACCCCGGTTCTTGAAAAAGCTAGTAACTTAGCTAAAGAGTTAGTTACTTAGCGCTTGCAACTGTGTCGCTGCTATATGAGATTCTGTATATAGCACCAGCATAATCGTCTGATACCAACATAGATCCATCTTTCATAACTGCAACATCAACTGGTCTGCCCTGATAGGTACCAGTCTTTTTATTTAACCATCCTGAGGCAAATACTTCCATTTTTCCAGCCTTACCATTTTTAACCGGCACGAACTGAACTTCTGCACCACTTGCTTCGGTACGATTCCATGACCCGTGCGAAGCAACGAAAATCCCATTCTTGTACTTATCTGGGAAGTTTGTTTTCGCGCCGAATATCATTCCATTTTGCGCTTGGTGGGCAGGAAACGTAGCCTGAGGGAAGATAGCACCTCTTGGCTTTTTCATATCCTTAAGCTCAGGTGCTGCTGATGAACCAGCAACCTTAAACTTTCCGTTCCAATATGGAAAGCCAAAGTGTTGTCCCGACTTAGTTGATTTGTTCAACTCTCCAGGAGGAATGTCATTTCCAAGTCCATCAACCTGGTGATCGGTCCACCAAAGGCTTTTTCCGTCAGGACTGAAATTAAGCCCAACTGGATTTCTTGCACCCTTAGCGTAAACCTCTCTCTTGCTTCCATCAAATGCGTCCATTCTAACAATTCCACCGATACCAACTTCGTTGTATAAATCGATTTTGTCTTTTGGTTGAACATTAAAAGGTTGACCTAGAGTAACGTAAAGCATCCCATCTGGACCTATTTCACAAGTGCGTGCGCCATGGTTGTAGGACTCTTCCTCGACAGGAATTAAACCGCCTTGGGCAACAACCTCTATGACAGCAACATCAGGTCCTTCGTAGAAAAACTCCGCCGCTGGGAAATTTAATACCCTATTGTGCTCAGCTACTACTAAAAAACCATCAGGAGTCCAACATACTGCGTTAGGATTCGTGAAATTTAATGACGGAGCGAATGACTTTACCTCATCGGCTACTTTGTCATTATTTCTGTCTGTAATTGCCCAAACAGTAGTTTTTCTAGTTCCAGCAAAAAGCATATTTGTTGAAGGAGCGATAGCCATGTGTCTGACATCAGGAGCTACAGCATACAAATCAATTTTGAAACCAGGAGGTAAACTAATACTCTCCAAATTTTTTCGTAATGCGTCGGCATTTTGACCTTCTTGAGGAACTAGAAAAACTACTGTTT
>NYVY01000108.1 GCA_002684875.1 Pseudomonadota bacterium | reverse complement strand
TAGTAGTACTCATGGATTTGTTACTGTTACACCGATCAACGAACCTGGTGCTGCGCAAATCTTGGCAAGTCAAAACGCATATTACTCGGAAACCCGACTTCAGTTGAACACATCGACTTTCGGCCAAGATTTGTCGGCAACTGATACCAGTCTATTTGCCTTCACGCTCGACGGAGTTAACGGGTCTGCTGACCTAACAATAGACGTTAACGGTAGTGCTGCAGGAGGATTGGCTACCGGTGCTGACTTCGCATCTGCAATCCAAACAGCTGTCAGAGCCTCGGACAATACCATTAACAATCCTAATACGGGAAGTGCTATTGCCACAGCTGATTTATCTAACATCACGGTAACATTTGATGCAGATACAGCGGAGTTGGTGTTCCGTGATAATGCTGGACGGGCTATGGGGTTTGCGTACGCAGGTTCAAGCACGTTAACGACCTCCAACGGTCCCTTGTTAGAGGAGGTTACCGGTGCATCAAACAAAGGTTTAACAGTTAAAAGAGATTTTGCTGGAGTCGCTCAGGGAGATGTTATAAACGCTTCTGAGGTAACTCTAACCTTCAGCACTGCAGACGCATCGTTCAACTTCAACTTGAATGGACAGTATTTAGATGGTTCGTCAACAAATTCTAGTGCGGCCATGGCAGCATCTGTTTCTGCTGATTTTGGTTCAGATACGGCGACGTTGCAAAATAAGCTGAACACACTGATGACAACTCTGAATGCGGCTCACCCTTCGTCTGTATTTGAATACAGTATTGATGGAACTGGGAAGTCGATAACGTTGAGACAGAGAGACGGTGGAGAAATTTTGCTAGGCGGTTTTGTTACCGCATCAACTCACAAGGATTTGACTGCAACTGTTGCTACCCCATCGGGTCAGGGAACTAACCAAACCATGGTATTCCAAAATCACGACAAGGCACTTGCTGCTACCGCGGTCGGTACCCAGGGTGTAGCTACCGCGGCAACGCTTACTCTTAGTGGGGATGACGTGTACTCAATGACCGTTTCGGATGGCACACAAAGTTATACTGCCAGTAATCTAATAGTGGATATTGACGATACAACGAGCACCAATAATTTTGGAAATGCAGTGACGGAAGCCTTATTGGGATCTGGCATTAATGTAACCATGGACACCAGTGGTAATGTCTTCTTTAGAAGAAGTGATGGAGGATCAGTGATATTACAATCCTTCACTGCCGCTCAGGGTAGCAGTGGAACTTGGACTCCTGATTCAGGACAAGGCACAGCATATAATGTTGCGGGAACGGGATCAGTTGCAGGTTCAACTAGTACTACCACTACTACAGGAAGTAGCAGCGGTAGTGGATTCAGTAGTGGTTCAACTGGAAGCGGAAATTCCATTGCCAACATGAGCATCTCAACCCAAGTTGGAGCAGATACTGCCATAACAACAATCGATTCTGCGATTAGTTATGTACAAGCCGAACGGTCTAATCTGGGAGCTGTTCAAAATCGCTTAACGTATACAGTTGATAATCTTACTAACGCGATGACAAACGCTGCTTCTGCAAGAAGCCGAGTACTGGATACTGACTATGCTAAGGAGACAGCTGAGTTAGCAAGAGCTCAAATCATTCAACAGGCAGCAACTGCTATGTTGGCTCAGGCTAATCAGCAACCTCAGATTGTTTTAGCTTTGTTACAGTAATCGTTTGGTAGGTTAAAGTATCGGATTTTATTTCCGATACAGAGTAGGCAGTAAACCAAAAACCCCAAGCCTAGGCTTGGGGTTTTGTTATTTTTACAACACTTATTGTTTTTTTTTCGATAATTTTACGATTAACAGTCAAGTTTTTTTTTCTTTCGACGATCTCCCTCTCGTGCAAGAAGCTTTTTGAGGTTTGAAAAGCTTCAAATTTAAATTTTTTTTGAAGGAGATGTTACATGTCTGGCAACTCAGTAATTAACACTAATCTTAAGTCGTTGATTGCGCAGGATTCATCTAATATAAATAACAGAAAATTGTCGACGACCATGGAGCGTCTCTCGACAGGCAACAAAATTAATTCTGCAAAAGATGATGCTGCGGGTCTCGCAATAAGTACAAGGATGGATTCCCAAATTCGTGGTTTGAATATGGCAGTTAAAAATGCCTACGATACAGTCTCACTTACTGAAACAGCAGAAGGTGCGATGGAGGAAGTAACGAATATGCTTCAGCGTATGCGTGAACTTGCTTTGCAGGCATCCAACGATACCAATAGCGATTTGGATAGACGTTATATCCAGGATGAAATCGATCAGTTAGCATCCGAAATTGATAGAGTTTCGGATACTACCCAATTTAACTCCATAAATGTATTGGATGGTTCCTACGGATCAAAGGTTTTTCAAATTGGCTCTAATCAGAATCAAACAATGAACATTTCTATTGGCAGTATGCACTCAAGCGTTTTAGGAGTTGCAACGTCAAATTCTGCTGCAGAATCTATTCAAAAAACTTCTAGTTCATCTGTTTCTGGTTCTGCACCCGTTGAAGGTGCTCTTGCCCAAGGAACGGCTCCAACAAATACAGTAGTAAATTTAGAGTTTTTGAACAATTCAGGTGCTGACGCATATACATTCAAAGTTGTTGATGGAGTTTCTGGTCTTACCGCAGAAGTTGCTAGCCTAACCGTAGATATGACTAGCCAAGTTAGTAAGGATGCATTTGCTGCTAGTTTAAATTTAAGTGCTGCTAGTGGACAAACAGACTCCACCATTACTGGCTCGGTAACAAATAACTCTGCTACAACTGGAAACGCTATCGACCTAACAAATACAGCGAATTTTGCTAAAGTGAAATTTGCTATCTCGGTAGACGGTGGTGCTACAGTTCAAATTGATTTAAGAGATAAGCTATTGTCAACGAACGGTGTTACGAGTACTGCAGTAACAGAAACACAGCTTGTTGCAGCTCTTGATGCAGAACTTGAAAGGTTGTTTGATTCTCGAGTTGGCGCAGCAACAGCAGGTGGCGCTATGACGATTACCGATCAAGAAGGCCGCAGATTAAAGGTAACTCAAGGCGCTGGTGACGGATTTTTGTTCGGAACAGATGAAGCGAACAATGGCGGACTCTTAGCTAGAGAAACTATGCGAAATAATATTTCTGCAGAGTGGAAAGGTGACAACCTCGTTTTGACCAATGATGCAGGCGGAAAGGTTTCTCTGTCTAGTTTTTCTGCACAGTCAGATAGTCAAGTGTTGTTTAATGTTGTTGATGATGCTCAGACAGATGGTTTAAATGAACCAATTCTTCTTGCAGAATCTGACGCTGCTATGCAGACACAGGCAACTGCTGCATTTACGGGAAGAGTAGAGGAAAGTGCTTTGACTATAAGGTTCTCTGATATGGTTGGTGGTTCCCCTAACGCTGCAGCAACGTATGCATTTCAGTTAACTAACGGGGACGGTGATGTTTACGCTGATTTCTCTACAGCACTTAATGTTGGAGGGTCTGCAGGCGCAGGAACAAATGTTGCAAATAATATCGAAGCTTCGGTAATGGCAGCGATTTCCGCAGGAATAGTTGCTAATTATGGTGCTGATTCATCTTTTGATGCGCAGGAGTTTTCAGTCGTATTTTCTGGGGATACCTTACAAATTACGAACAAAGAGGGAAGATCTCTTGCTGTTGAAAACGTGAGTAGTTCTGACGGAAATATGACCGTTACACCAATAAACGAGCCTGGAGCTGCAGCTGTGCTTGCCTCACAAAATGCATTTACTTCAGAGATGAGAGTGAAGCTCAACACGGGATCATTTGGTATAGATTTCTCTGCTGAGGGAACAGATAGATTTCTGTTAGCAGTTGATGGAGTACAGAACTCTGCCAACTTTACTCTTAACGTTAATACAGGATTAGCAGATGGTGATGCTTTTGCTTCTGTAGTCCAGGCGGCTATCGTTTCAGGAACAGGCGGTTCAGCAGATATCATGGTTCGTGATGCGAATACAGGTTCTGCGGTTGTTACAGCTGGTTTGACAAACGTTACCGTAAGTTATGATGCGGATACTGCGGAGTTGGTATTTAGAGATCCTTCAGGAAGGTCACTTGGCTTTGGATATGATGCTTCTGCTAACCAATTGTCACAGCTTGGAGTCGGACCATTATTGGAGGAATATGTTACTGGTCCTCAAAACAAGAACTTTGCAGTTCAAACAAGCTCAGCGGTTGCCCAAGGTGATGTAGTAGCCTCAACCGAAGTAAGAGTAGAGTTTAATGCTGATGATACGAAGTTCAACTTTAATATCAATGGTAACTATTTAGATGGTACCTCTACTGATTCAAGTGCGGCAATGGCAAGTGCGGTTTCATGGGATGCGTCGATACCATTTGAGCCTTCTTCATTGAAGACTAATTTGGATGCTCTTATGGTTAAACTTAATGCTGTTCATGACAAAGACGTCTTTGAGTATAAAGTTGATGGTCGCGCTATTACTTTTTTCCAGAGGGATGGAGGCGAGTTAAACATAGGTGGTTTCGTAACACCAGAATCTCACAAGGATTTGGTTGCTACTATTACACCGTCAACCTCTGATCAAGGAGATGCGTTAGACCTTCAATTTCTAAACCAAGTCAAGGCGAAAATTGGAACGGCAAACGGTACTATGGGTATTGCCACATCAGCAACATTAAACCTTGAAGGAGATGATTTATACGGGTTTACTGTCTCTGACGGAACACAGTCTTACAACTTAGCCTCCACTGTCGTTGATATAAGTAATACAACGAGTACTGGAAAGTTTGTTGAGGCTGTAGAGGATGCTTTACTTGGCTCGAATATTAAAACTTCGATGGATACTGACGGTAATGTCTTCTTCAGAAGGGATGACGGAGGTCAAATAATCCTGCAATCCTTTACATCGGCAACTGGTAAGACTGGTAGTTGGACTCCTGGAAGCGGACAAGGCGACCGTGTTGCACTTGATGGAAAAGGTTCTGTTCCATTGACTGTAAACTTAGCTTCCTCAACAGGTTCATCTTCCTATAGTCCAGTTTCAGGAGGAGGAAACCAGTCTATATCTGAGATTAGTGTTACTACTCAGTCTGGTGCGAGCGACGCTTTGGGAGCAATTGATTCAGCTCTTGCATACGTGCAAGCTGAAAGGTCTAACCTAGGTGCTGTTCAAAATAGGTTGACCCATACGATTGACAATCTAAGTAACATCGTAACAAGTACTGGTTCAGCTCAGAGCAGAATCCGCGATACTGATTATGCGAAAGAGACTTCTGAACTCGCAAGAACGCAGATTATCCAGCAGGCTGCCACAGCAATGCTTGCTCAGGCTAATCAGCAACCACAGTTGGTTCTCCAGCTGTTGCAATAAAAGTAGTAAATTCTCCATAACCACTTACCCCGGCCTCGCGTCGGGGTTTTTTTTTTATAACTTTAGGCACTCACCCGATCCATCGGGCAATTCTAATATTCTAAGCCCGCGTTCAACCGCATAAAGATGGTGGCTTGGTGACTTTTCGATGGCATAGTTGTGGATTAAAAGGAATCCACTTTTTTTATGTGAAAATGCATCAATACATTCTCTTATAGAATTTGTCTCTGTGGAACCTAACAACACAATCAAAAAACCATCCGCTTTTAGTGCAGTGTTTATAATATCTGGCACAGACGCAGCAATAGTAGTTGACTCTATGCCTTTAGATGCCTGATCATAAAGCTTCGATTTTTTTAAATAAGGTGT
>NYVY01000107.1 GCA_002684875.1 Pseudomonadota bacterium | reverse complement strand
TCGGGTATTCCTCTAAGATCTTTGCCATCAACTCCTTTTTTCGCTAACCATCTGACCGATAGTTGTCTTTCTTCTATTTTTTGAATGTCAACAAGAGGGGAGAGGATCCATTCTCTTAATGTTTTTGATCCACTCGCAGTTAAGCACGTGTCAATACAGTTTAGAAGAGTTGCATTTTTATATTCAAAAAAAGATGGTCTAACGAGCTCAAGAGCTCGCTGTGAGGTGCTATCAATAAAAAATTTTTTTGCAAGGGAAAAAACTATTGGTGGCTTGATATTCAAAAAGGGCATCCCAATATTTTTCTCAATATATGATAGAAGCGCGTTAGACGCTCTCATTATTGGGATATCATCGGTAAATCCTAAATATTCGAGGGATTGTGTTTTCAACCTTTCTTTAAGTAAAAGTTTTGCTTTGTTTTCATCAAACTCCCAAAACGCGTAATTTACCAAAGAATCAGAAATAATCTTTATTTTTTTAGATAGCTCAGTATGCTGTAAACCATAAAAAAATGTTTCTAATAGTGCTTTTTTTTCTACCGTTTCATTTACTAAAATTTCTTCAAATTCAAACCTACTGAAAATTGCATCAATGCTCTTTTCAGAATTATTTACTGAAGCATCATTGCCCTTGTTATAAACAAACATCTTTCCTGTAAGGACTTCGCACCATGCCATAGCGCCTCCTTCATCTAATGCACAAACATATTTTTCTTTAGGATCGTCTATAAATTCCTCATCAATAATGGTTCCAGGGGTCAATACTTTTATAACTTCCCGTTTAACGATATCTTTTGACTGAGTAGAATCCTCTACTTGCTCACAGATAGACACTTTTTTCCCAAAGTTTAAAAGTTTTTTGATGTAATTCGATGAGGAATGCACTGGAACTCCAGCTAATGGAACATCCTTTCCTGCACTCTTTCCTCGTTTAGTAAGGGTAAGGCCAAGCAATTGAGATGCTTCAACAGCATCGTTGAAAAACAGTTCGTAGAAATCACCCATTCTAAAAAACAGGAAGCTATCTAAGTGTTTAGCTTTTATGTCTAAGTACTGTTTAATTACAGGAGTATGGAGATTTTTTTTTTTCAAGATTAGATTTGATCTTGGTTAATTTATTAGCTTGAGAATTGAAGGAAATAATTTTGGATTTGAAGCGATTATTTCACCGTTTAACAAGTAATTATCTTTACTATCTAAATCACTTACATAACCTCCAGCCTCCCTTACTATAAGTGAACCAGCAGCAATATCCCATGCTTGTAATCCCTTTTCAAAGAAACCATCAACCCGTCCTGCAGCCACGTAACACAAATCCAGAGCTGCTGACCCTGTCCTTCGTAAGGTAACATCATTGTTTATTAATTTAGGTATTTTTAATTTATAAAAATCAAAATGGTTAATAGTTCGTGTTGGAAAACCAGTCGTTATTAAGCTAGCCTTGAGTTCCTCATGCGTTGACACCCTAATTCTTTTGCTATTTAAAAAAGATCCTCTTCCTTCTGAAGCGATAAAGAGTTCATCTCTATGTGGGTCATAAACAACAGCTTGACAAACTTTGCCATTCAGCAGGAGAGCGATAGAGATACTATAAAATGGGAAATCGTGGATAAAATTTGTTGTCCCATCAATAGGGTCAACGACCCAAGTATAACCCTTTGAAGAAGATAGTATGCTTGCGAGTTCCTCTTTGGTTGTAGATTCCTCTGCTAGTATAATGTGTTTCGGGTACGCTTTGAAAAGGATATTTTTTATTTCATATTCACACTCTTTGTCAACGTTAGTGACAAAATCATTTTTATGTTTTTGAAAAATTTGGACTTTAGTGGGATCTAAAGCTGCTTTATTTATAATTCCACCTGCTTTTCTGGCAGCTTTTATAGCGGTATTTAACATTGGATGCATACTTTATGATAATAGAAAATCAGAAGCTAGTGAGCTCTTTAAATAAAATACAATGGGTTTTGGTTGGACTTTCACATCCTGGTAACCTTGGAGCTATTTTACGAGCTTTGAAAAACACGGGGTGTTCTCCCCCAGTTTTAGCAAGTCCAAAAAAAGAGCTAAAGTTAGATTGCCAAGAAGCACTCGTTAGATCTGGTCATGCGCAAGACTACTTGAAAAGAGTAACTACTGGTAAATTAAAGGATGTTTTGGGTTCTAGTCAAAATGTCATAGGGTTTTCTGCAAGGAAAAGAGAGCTGGATATTCCAGAGGTAAACTTCGAGTTGATCATTGACGAAGTATCAACCAATCTTTTAAAAGAGGAAAAGGCTAAAACTTCTTTCGTTTTTGGCGGTGAAAGAAGTGGTCTTTCGAACAAAGATCTGTCTAGGTGTACTGCTATGTGTAGTTTAGATACTTCTGAAAACTATCCATCAATGAATATTTCACATTCATTAGTAGTAGTTGCCTATGCTGTAAGGAGTGCTCTAAAAAATAAGATAAACAACGCTGGTAATATTAAATATCCTATTGAAAAAACTTTAAAACCTATTACATCACGAACTTTAGCATGCCAAAAAACTTTGAACTCTTTGGAGGCAGTGATGATAGCATTATCAGACTCTATCGGTTTTTCTAAGCGTGGTAATCTTGAACAGACAGAGTTGAGGCTCAGAAGGGCAATAATAAATAAAAATATGAACGAAAATGAGGCAAATCTTTTGATCAGTTTTTTTTCAGAAATTAGTAAACGGTTAAATTAGATTGGAGCATGGTGAAAATGTCAAAAATTAGTGATGATATTAAAAATATTATCGAAAAGGATCCAGCTGCGAAGGGCTGGTTGGACGTCTTATTATTCTATCCTGGGTTTCATGCGATAGTTTTTCATAGGGTAGCAAATTGGTTTTGGATGACGGATAGATTTAAGTGGTTAGGAAGGTTTTTTTCAAGTTTAGCAAGACTATTGACTGGAGTTGAGATACACCCAGGAGCTACAGTTGGTAAGAGAGTTTTTATAGACCATGGATGCGGAATTGTAGTTGGAGAAACAGCAGAAATTGGAGATGATTGCACAATTTATCAAGGAGTTACATTAGGAGGGACTTCACTGATAAAAGGAGAGAAACGACATCCAACATTAAAGGAAGGTGTAGTTGTTGGTGCTGGGGCAAAAATTTTAGGACCATTTATTGTTGGTAAAAACGCGAAGGTAGGGTCAAACGCTGTCGTTTTATCCTCTGTTCCCGCAGATTCTACTTTTGTTGGTGTGCCAGCAAGGGAAGTCATCGATGAATATAAGGAACATAATAACGACTCAGTTAGTTTTTCTGCGTATGGCGTTTCCTCCTCCGCAAATGATCCTATTGAGTTAAAGATTAACTCGTTGATGAAAAAGATTCAGGACCAAGAAAACGAATTGGCTCTTTTAAAGAAAAAATTGAGTCAAACTGATGAGTGAGTAACTCCCGATGAATCGAGAAGAAGCCCTCCTCCAACGCTAACCTTATTTACAAACCTCCAGTCTGGTAACACTATTCTTTTTTTTCCATTTGGGAGTTCGAACTCACCTGGTCTATGAGTATGTCCGTGAATTAAAGTCTGAGCACTAGTTGAGTTTAATTGGTTTTCAGATTCAACCAAATTAACATCCATGATTCCAGCGCTTTTCTTTGATTTAGCCCGCATACTACTGTTACGCAATTCCTGAGCAATTTTTAAACGTTCTTCAATATCTTTATTTAAAAAATTCTTTTTCCAAGTGTCTGATAGAACTAACGATCGGAACTTTTGATGGTCTTTATCATCTGTGCATAATTGATCTCCATGCATAAGCAAGTAAGAGAAGTTGGAGTTCTTAATTTTTAATAAAACTTTTTCTGGTAACAGCTCTCCTCCAACTTTGCTGCAAAAAACTTTACCAATCAAAAAATCTCGATTTCCATGCATGATCCCTATTTTTGTTCCTGATTTCTTTATGGAGAAAAGAATATCTGTAAGTTTCGAAATGTAAGTTCCCAAACATTGGTGGTCCAAAAAATCATCTCCAATCCATGCATCAAAAAGGTCCCCCAAAATCATCAGCCAATCTGGTCTATTTTTGGCTTTTATACAAACAAACTCAAGCCAGTTGTAAAAAGATTCTGAAATTTCTTGCTGTGTGTCATTTATGTGAATATCTGAACAAAGAACTACATTTTCAGTAATTATTGTTTTTATCATTTAGTTAGATAGAAATATTTTCTATGACTATTGGTTTAACAGGGACATCCTCATAAAAGCCATAAGTTCTAGTATCACTTTTGCCTATTTTGTAAATAACATTTTTCCCCTTAATAACTTCCCCGAAAACAGCATAACCCCAACCCTCAGGCGTTTTTGAAGTAAAATTTAAAAAAGAATTGTCCATAAGGTTGATGAAAAACTGGGCTGTTGCTGAGTTAGGGTCAGATGTTCTAGCCATTGCGATAGTTAATGATTTATTTAATAAACCATTATCAGCCTCATTTTGAATTGATTTCCTAGTTGGTTTTTCTTCCATTTCTTTAGTGAATCCGCCTCCTTGAATCATGAAGCCATCGATGACTCTGTGAAAAATTGTATTGACGTAGAACCCATCCTCAATATAAGAGACAAAATTGGTAGTGGTAATAGGTGCTTTTTCAGTAAAAAGACTTATCTCAAAGTTACCAACAGATGTTTTTACTTTAACTTTCATCTTATTCTTCCTGTTTTTTTGTTAATATGCGCAAATCAAGGTTTCTCAATGAGAAAAAAGGTACATTCTCCAAATACCTGGATTTTGCCCTTAGTCTTTCATTGCTCGATCTTTTTACCCCTTCTTTATAGGCGCCTATAGCAAGGAAAAGGTACAAATCAGCCAAATTTTCATGCGCAAGGGTGTAATTAGGATTGTTTACTACCGCCATTTTAAATGATTTTATTGACCTTAGGTTTTGATTAAGTCTGTTGTACAAAACTCCTAAGTTATTATGAGGCTCTGGTAGTTCAGGAAATTCTTCAGTTAAAAGTTCAAAAAGAGATATGGCATCGTTAATTAAAGTTTCACTATTAAACTTTATTCCCTTTTCTGCTTTAAGTAACGCATTTAAATATCGCCATTGTGCATCTCTCGGTTTCTTTTTTAATTGTAATATAATAGATGCTTCTGCTTTCATGAACTTTCCGAGCTCTATCAATTCTTTGGTTTGGGTTAACGAAGCTGGTTTAGCAGGGCTAGAGTGCGTTTTGCCCGAGTATATAGTGGCTATGAAAAAGTTGAACAGAACGATGAAAATTATTTTTGAGAATTTGGAAATGTACATAGAAAAAGTTATCTTTTTAGATTACATCAGTTTAAATTGGAGTGGGTTTGAAGTTATTTAATAGTTTAACTCGGAAAAAGGAAGAATTCAGACCAATCAATCCTGGGAAGGTCTCAATGTACGTTTGCGGTATGACCGTATATAATTTCTGTCACGTTGGTCATGCTAGGGTAATGGTATTTTTTGACTTGGTTAAGTGTTGGATGGAGGCAAAGGGGTTTGAAGTTGTATATGTAAGGAATATTACGGATATTGATGACAAGATTATCGAAGCAGCTTCGAAAAAAAATGAAAAGATCAGGGATTACACTGATAAATATATAACCGCTATGAAAGAGGACGAGTTATCGCTTGGAAATTCTAACCCAACACATGAGCCAAGGGCTACTGAATATGTTCCTGAAATGTTAGATTTAGTTGAATTATTGCTTAACAAGGGACATGCATATGTATCGGATACCAATGATATTAATTTCTCTATACGGTCCTTTGATGAATATGGAAAATTATCTGGTAAATCCATAAATCAGTTAGAAACAGGAACACGGGTTGCGATAGATCCTTCCAAAAAAGACCCTAATGATTTTGTTCTCTGGAAGGCTGCAAAGCCTGAGGAAAGAAAAGACGCCTTATGGGATTCAAAATTTGGAAAAGGTAGACCAGGATGGCATTTAGAGTGTTCAGCTATGAGCCACGCTTTATTGGGAGATACGTTTGACATTCACGGTGGAGGAATAGATTTGCAGTTTCCTCACCATGAAAACGAAATTGCACAGTCTCTTTGCGGATACAAAAAAAATGGAAATAACAAATACGTCAATACTTGGATGCATGTCGGTTTTGTAACCATTGGCGATGAAAAGATGTCCAAGTCGTCTGGTAATTTTAAGACTATCAAAAATACCTTAAATAGCGTGTCGGGCGAGACTTTGAGATATTTTTTATTAAAAACCCATTACAGAAAGCCTTTGGGATTCTCTGAAAAGGAGTTAAAAAGCTCTGAAAATAGTTTAAAAAATTTGTATGATGCGTTGTTAAATGATGGAAAATCTGTTCTAAAAAGAGACAATGATGAGTGCATAAAGTTGGTAATTGGAAGTAAAAATATTCACGCAATTAATTTTTGTGCCGCTCTAGATGACGATTTTAATACCCCAATGGCTTTTTCGGAAATGTTTCAGTACGCTAAATTTTGTAAGAAACAATCAAAAAAAGAGAGTTTGATTGACGATAGTAGAGACGTTTTAAGGGGTATGGGTTCAGTGCTAGGATTATTAGGAGATTCAATTAAGGAAAAAAAAGAAGTTCGTTTACCAGTGAGCCTTTCTGAAAATGAAATTAGTAGATTAGTTAAACAAAGGACAAATGCAAAAAGCGAAAAAAACTATGAACTAGCTGACAAAATTAGAGAGGATTTAGCAGATAAGGGAATTTTATTAGAGGACGCTCCTGGAGATACTTCTTGGAAATTTATAAGAGGCAATGTGAAAAAATGATTTTTTTAGAGTTTGAAAAACCAATAGAGGATTTACACCAAAAGATTCAGGAATTAAGACATGTACAAACTGAGGAATCTGCCTTAGATATCAGCAAGGAGATCGATACACTTACAAAAAAAAGTCATCAACTATTGAAAAATATATACCAATCGCTTTCGCCATGGCAGATATCACAAGTGGCAAGGCATCCAGCTAGGCCTTATTCACTTGATTTTATACGCGCCATTTCAGAAGATTTTACTGAATTACACGGAGATAGGCTGTTTGCGGATGATCCAGCTATTGTGGGAGGGATTGGAAGATTTGAAGGTGAATCAGTAATGTTCATTGGGCATCAAAAGGGAAGGGATCTAAAAGAAAGGACGTTTAGAAATTTTGGTATGCCAAAGCCGGAGGGTTACAGAAAGGCTGCACGATTAATGAAAACAGCCGAAAAGTTTCTAATGCCAGTTATTACATTCATCGATACTCCAGGCGCTTATCCTGGAATTGGGGCTGAGGAAAGAGGCCAATCGGAAGCGATAGGAAGGAATCTTTTTTTAATGTCTGGCTTAAAAGTTCCAATTATTTCGATTGTTATCGGTGAGGGTGGTTCTGGAGGTGCTCTAGCAATTGCAGTTGCTGATCGATTGCTGATGTTTGAGTTTTCTATTTATTCTGTTATTTCGCCAGAGGGATGCGCTTCTATTTTATGGAAGGATTCTGAAAAGGCGGAAAAAGCCGCAGATACATTAGCAATAACTGCTGGCCGACTGCGCGAGTTGGGCCTAATTGATTTAATCCTTGCTGAACCACTTGGTGGAAATCACAGAAATTACGAGGCGGTTTTTTCTGCCCTAAAGAGAGAAATTAGTAAGGTTTTAGGTCCTTTGAGAAAGTTAAAGACAGAAAAATTAGTTAAACAAAGGCAGGACAGAATTCGTGGTTTTGGAAGATTTTCCGAAATTAGCTAAGAAATTTAGCAGGTTTGTCGTCGGTTTATCTGGCGGCCAAGATTCTGTTGCGATTCTCCATTTCTTAAAAAAGGCTGAGAAGGAACAAAAAGGGGAAAGTTCTTTTTTGGTTGAGGCAGTGCATGTAAATCATGGACTGCAAAAACAAGCAAAAGACTTTGAAAAATTTTGTGAAACTTTATGCTCGTCGCTAAAAGTAAAATTACGCATTAGAAGGGTGTCAGTTGGTTCTCTTGCGCAAAAAAATGAGGGAGTGGAAAGTGCTGCAAGGAGAGTACGGTATAAAGCTTTAATGAAAGATTTAGGTTTAAGTGATTGTTTGGTTTTGGGTCATAACTCGGATGATCAGTTAGAAACGTTTCTTCTGCAATGGATAAGAGGGTGTGGAATTAATGGACTCGTTTGCATGGAGCGGCTTAAACAAGTTAGTGAATGTAACTGTTTTGTTTGGAGACCGCTTTTGCATATGAGAAAAAAGGAAATCAACTCCTATTTAGACACAAATAAAGTTTCTTGGATAGAAGATTCTACGAATGCTAGCTATCAGTTTGATAGAAATAAAATAAGAGGAAAAGTTATCCCTGAGATCTTATCAATTCGAAAGGGAGCTGTTAAGGGCATGCTTCGGTCTATTGAAAATTTACAAACCTCAAAAAAGATTATTGATTCAGCTATAGCGGAAAGGTTTCAGGTATTGTCATACAAGAAAACCGATATTAACACTGCAAGTGATTTTTCAAGAATCATAATATCTAGGTTAAACTTAATCAAAGAGGATGATAAGCATGTTTCTGAAATTCTCCGATATTGGTTAAATCGTTCTGGTTTAGTTGTTCCACCAAAGAACAGGCTTAATGAGTTTATTAGACAAGTTCGATACTCCCGAAGTGAAGCCACTAGTGAAATTAGTGTTATTGGAGATTCTTGTAACTACAATTTGACTTGCAGAAGAGGTCAAATCTATTTGATTGAAAAGAAATGAAAAGGATTGTTCATAAATATGGTGGAACTTCATTAGCCACTATCGACAGGATAAAGAATGTTTCGACACGAATTAGGAAGTGGTACAAGGAGGTTCCTGAGATAGTCGTGGTTGTGTCCGCAATGGCTGGGGAGACAAATCGGCTAATTGATTTGGGTCAAGCGTTTTCAGAGTTGCCCGACCGCCGAGCTTTTGATCAAGTCGTTGCAGCTGGAGAACAGGTCTCAGCAGGCTTATTGGCGATAGCGCTTGGAGAACTTGGCCTCCCAGTCGTTACTTACTGCGGTTGGCAGATAAAAATTCTTACCAACAACGATTTTGGAAAAGCTAGAATATTAAAAATTGAAAAAGAAAAGTTAGAAAGGGATTTAAAACAAAAAAAGATTATAGTTGTAACAGGGTTTCAAGGTATTGCCGAGAGTACGGGGGCCATTTCAACCCTGGGGAGAGGGGGCTCAGACACCTCAGCAGTTGCTCTCGCTGCGGCCGTAAACGCTGATGAATGTTTGATTTACACAGATGTTGATGGAGTTTACACCACGGATCCAAGGATAGAACCATCCGCTCGAAGGTTGTCAAAAATAACATTTGAAGAAATGCTTGAAATGGCTAGCCTTGGGTCTAAAATATTGCAAATTAGGTCAGTGGGTTTTGCTGGAAAATATCAAGTTAAAACTCGAGTACTTTCTAGTTTAAGAAAAGCAGATATATCCATCAAAGAAGAAGTTGATAGAAGCACACTCATAACACAAGAGGATGATAAAAAAATGGAAGAAGCAGTTATCTCAGGAATTGCTTGTAACAGAGATGAGGCAAAAGTAACCATCACGGGTGTCCCTGATACGCCGGGTATTGCCTACAAAATCTTAGGACCGGTTGCTAAAGTAAATATAGATGTTGATATGATTATTCAAAACTCTGGTATTGATGGTTTAACCGATTTTTCTTTTACAGTACCAAGGTCTGAGCTGGAAAAAACAAAAAAAGAATTGAGTATCAATGTAATACCAGTAATTGGCGCAAAGAACCTTTTTACAGACTCTAAAATTTGTAAAGTTTCTGTTGTTGGGATTGGTATGAGGGCGAGTGTAGGAGTAGCTAGTAAAATGTTTGAGGTTTTGGCAAATGAAGGTATAAATATTAATATGATTTCTACAAGCGAAATAAAAATATCTGTAATCCTAGAAGATAAGTATATGGAACTTGCCGTAAGAACTTTGCATAGCGCTTTTGGATTAGGAGCAGATTAGTTTCATGAAAAAACATTGTCGTGTATTATTAATCAGACGTTTGTAAGACATGGAGACATGACCGAGTGGCTGAAGGTGCTCCCCTGCTAAGGGAGTATGCGCCAAAAGTGCATCGTGGGTTCGAATCCCACTGTCTCCGCCACAAATTATGGGTAGTGGGTACTTCGGCTAAACGTAATATGATCACAGCCTTGTTTTGTTTTTAAGTA
>NYVY01000106.1 GCA_002684875.1 Pseudomonadota bacterium | reverse complement strand
CAGTTTTTCCATAGGCAAGGGTACTCAGAGCCATAACACTCCCAATAAGATCTCGACGTTTAATATAGGCTGATTCTGGAGTAATCAACTTTCCTAAACGCGTTCCGTATAAGAGGTTTTTTTTGTTAAAGTTTCGAACTGTCAATTAAGTCCTGCTAAATACTCCGCCAAGCCTTCAATCTGCTTTTCCGACAATCTTGAAGCGATTTCCATCATCTGTTTATTGTTTTTCCTAGTACCATTTTTATACTGGGTCAGGGTCGAAGAAGAATAGGTGGCATGCTGCCCACTGACCCTGGGGTATTGACCAGGAATTCCTAGTCCTTTTGGACCATGACATGATGCGCACGAAGGAATTTTCCGTTCAGAATCTCCTCCCCGATAAATCTTTTCCCCTAGTTTCGCTAGCTCAATGTTCTGAGCAAACGAAGGTTTGATTTTTTGTTGACTGTAATATACTGACAAATTTTCAATATCAGCTTCAGAAAGGCCAGAAGCAATACCACCCATAACGGCATTTTCCCTCTTAGCTACACTTGCTCCTTCCTTCACTTGAAAATAGTTAAGCTGCTTTTTAAGATAATCAGCATGCTGCCCCGCAATTATTGGATTCATGGGTATCACGCTGTTACCATCTGCTGCATGACAACCAGAACACAATCCTTGGGCTATGACAGCGCCTTGTTTACTGTCGCCAACTGGATTGGCATGAACAACAACACCATGGGCAATAATACAATTGATAAAAATAAATTTGAAATAATACTTGATCAGATAAAAAAACCGCTTAACATTAAATTGTTGTGTAAATTTTCTCACCACTGATTCTCCATATTCCGTATAGCTTGACAACTATATTATATCTGTGACATTGCCTCGAATATTGATAATACTACGGCAACCAACTATCCGTAAAGTTCAAAGTAAAAGTGAAAACGAAAATAAACAGTAGAGAATTTAATGACGACACTTTTTTTGGCAACGTAAATTTCGAATCAAGTGCTTCTAAACGTTCCCAATTTCCAGATGACAACTTACCAGAGGTAGCGATGGTAGGCAGGTCGAATGCTGGAAAAAGCTCTGTTTTAAATGCTCTTTTTAACAGGAGGAAGCTTGCTTTTACCTCTAAAACACCAGGAAAAACTCAATTGTTGAATTTCTTTACTATAACAGACAAAAAGAAAGTAATTGGTAGAGTGGTCGATTTGCCTGGGTATGGCTATGCAAAAGTAGAAAGAAAAATTAGAGAGAATTGGGCGCCAACTTTGAATGACTATATTCTTTCTAGGAAAGATTTGAAGGGCTGCTTTATTGTTATGGACTGCAGACACCCACTGGGCGAGTTCGACCAAATGATGTTAGATTTACTACAAGAAAGAAACATAAAATATCACGTTCTACTGAACAAAACTGATAAGTTAAACAATGCTGTTAAACTCAAATTAAAAAATGTGGTGACTAATAAATTAAAAACTTACAATACTTATTATTCAATGAATGGTAGTCTTTCATTGATTTCTGCTTCAAAAAAAATAGGTCTTAGAGAGGTACGAGAAAAATTATTAAACTGGATTTTTACTGATACACTTAAAAAATAATGACAAAATTCCCAGCACGCAGATTAAGACGATACCGACAGGCTGAATGGACCAGAGATTTGGTAGCAGAGTCCACACTAAGTTGCAGTGACCTAATTCAACCTTTTTTTTTAATCGATGGAATTGGTAAAGAAGAAAAAATAAATGTCATGCCTGGGATTAACCGTTACTCTCTTGACAAATTATTTTTCCAGTTAGACAAAGTGGAAGAATTGAAAATTCCAGTAGTTGCAATATTTCCTTGCCTCAATGATAGTGTTAAAAATGAAATTGGAACGGAGGCTATTAATGAAAATGGGCTTATATGCAACAGTATAAAAGAGATTAAAAAAAGGTTTCCTGATTTAGGAGTAATGGCTGATGTTGCCCTCGACCCATATACTACGCACGGGCATGACGGAATACTTAATTCCAGCGGACAGATTATGAATGACGAGACTGTGGAAACCCTAGTAAAGCAGGCAAGAATTCAGGCGGAAGCTGGTGCGGATATAATTGCGCCATCAGATATGATGGATGGACGAATTGGGGAAATCAGAAAAGAACTGGAGTCAATCGGAAAAAAAAATACGTTAATTATGTCGTATGCAGCAAAATATTCTTCTGCTTTTTATGGGCCTTTCCGTGATGCTGTTTCATCTAAACTTTCTAAGGGCGCGTCGAAATCCACTTATCAAATGGATTTTAGAAATACCAATGAAGCAATACTTGAAGCTGGTTTAGACGTTGAAGAGGGTGCTGATATCCTACTTGTCAAACCTGGTTTGCCATATCTAGACATCGTTTTTCGTTTAAAAACAGAATTTAAACTACCTACTTTTGCGTACCAGGTTAGTGGAGAATTTGCAATGATTAAAGCTGCGGCTGAAAGAGGAATGATAGATGAAACCAACTCCATACTAGAATCATTGATGTGTTTTAAGAGAGCTGGTTGCGACGGTATTATTAGTTATTTTTCTATTGATGTAGCAAATGAACTAAAAAAAATGGGTATTGAAAGGTGATTAATGTCTAGGTCTCACTCTTTTCCTTATCCACAAACTCCATAAGAGCCATGGGTGCATTATCTCCTGACCTAAATCCATATTTTAAAATTCTTGTATAGCCTCCTGGTCTTTTTTCAAACCTGGGTCCTAACTCAGAGAATAGTTTTGTTACATTAACTCTATCTCTTAATCTAGAGAAAACAAGCCGTTTGTTTGAGACTGTAGGCTTTTTACTTAAAGTAATTAGGGGTTCAAGTACTTTCCTAAGTTCTTTTGCCTTGGGAAGGGTAGTTTTAATTCTTTCATGCTGAATCAAAGCGTTGGCTAAGTTACGTAGCATAGCAATCCTGTGACTTGATGTCCTGTTAAGCTTTCTCAACCCATGTCGATGTCTCATGATAGTTCCTAATTCAATCTTGATTTAATATTAATGTTCGAATCCAGCTGGTGGCCAACTCTCGAGTTTCATTCCCAAGGTTAAACCTTTTGTAGCAAGAACTTCCTTTATCTCATTTAAAGACTTTCTTCCTAAGTTAGGTGTTTTTAAAAGTTCATTCTCAGTACGCTGAATAAGATCTCCTATGTAATAAATACTTTCTGCTTTCAAACAGTTTGCAGACCTAACTGTTAACTCAAGATCATCAACGGGTCTTAGTAAAGTAGGATCAAATTGCTGACCTTGTGGTTGTTCGTCGACTGCTTCAGCCTGATCTAGAGCCGCAAATACTGAAAGTTGATCTACAAGGATTCTTGCAGCTTGTCGTACTGCATCCTCGGGGGTTAATACTCCGTTCGTTTCAACTTCCATGACAAGCTTATCTAAATCTGTTCTTTGTTCAACTCGAGCGTTTTCAACCAGATAACTTACCCTTTTTACTGGTGAAAACGTAGCGTCTAAAACTACCTTGCCAATTGTTTTGCCTTCCTCTTCAAGTTGCTGGCGTAATGAACCTGGTACATAGCCTCTACCTTTTTGAACCCTTATCTGAATATCTATGTTTGCTTTGTCAGACAATCTGGCCAAAACATGCCCTGGATTGCCGACTTGCACATCGTGTGGAAGCTCAAAGTCCTCTAGTGTAAGGGTTCCAGGCCCTGATTTTTTTATCGACAAAGTTACATCACTTCTTCCTTCAAGAACAAAGACAGCTTCTTTCAAATTAAGGAGTATATCAACAACGTCTTCCTGAACGCCCTCAATCGTACTGTACTCATGTAAAACACCACCAATTTGTACTTCAGTAACTGCAAAACCCTCCATCGAGGATAAAAGCACTCTCCTTAAAGCATTACCTAATGTGTGCCCAAAGCCCCTTTCAAAAGGTTCTAACACAACTTTGGCTGTGTTATCGCTTTGAAAATCAACATCGATAATCTTGGGTTTTAAGAGTTGGTTTACCATAAATTTTTCCTAACTGTAACTAAATTATTTTCTTTCAGATCTAGTATCGACCACCTACCTTGAGTAAAGCTCAACGATCAAGCTTTCATTTATATCTGGGGGAAGATCTCCTCTATCGGGAACCCGTTTATAAACACCTTCCATTTTTTTCGAATCAACAGATACCCAGTCTGGAATTCCAATTTGTTCAGCAAGTTCGAAAGCAGATTTAACCCGTAATTGATTTTTGGCTTTATCTGCAAGACTAATGGTGTCGTTCGGTCTGACTTTCGCTGATGGTATATTGTTTCTTTTTCCATTCAACAATACTCCTGCATGACTAACAAGTTGTCTTGCTTCAGCACGAGTAGATCCAAACCCCATCCTAAAAACCACATTATCGAGCCTCGATTCTAAAAGTTGCAATAAAGTTTCACCAGTGTTTCCTTTCATTGAAGACGCCCGGGCAAAATAATTTCGAAACTGCCTTTCCAAAGTTCCATAGATTCTTTTTACTTTTTGTTTTTCCCTGAGCTGTTTTCCATAGTCGGATGAACGAGCCCCTGATATCCTTCCATGCTGCCCTGGCTTGCTATCGGCCTTGCATTTTGAGTCTAGAGGACGACGCGCACTTTTCAAATACAAATCTGTGGCCTCGCGTCGAGATAACTTGCACTTTGGTCCTAAATATCTTGCCACAAAAAGGCTCCTTTCTAAAATTTAAATTCGTCGTCTTTTAGGTGCTCTGCACCCATTATGAGGAACTGGTGTAACATCTGAAATCTGAGTAACTCTAATACCTAAAGCATTCAATGCTCTCACAGTTGATTCCCTCCCAGGTCCTGGGCCTTTTATTCTTACTTCAATAGTTTTAACCCCACACTCAACAGCAACCTTACCTGCAGACTCAGCGGCAACCTGAGCTGCAAAAGGAGTACTTTTCCTGCTTCCCTTAAACCCAGCGCCACCACTTGTTGCCCAACATAGCGCGTTACCTTGTCTGTCAGTTATAGTTATAATGGTGTTATTAAAAGAAGCATGGATGTGAGCGATTGCATCGGTTACGTTCTTCCTAATTTTCTTTTTACCCCTGCCAACATTTTGATTTTTCGCCATAAATATATCTCTTATTAAAATTATTTCTTGAGGGTAATACTACCTTTTCTAGGACCTTTTCTAGTTCTAGCATTAGTACGTGTCCTTTGCCCTCTCACAGGCAAACCCCTACGGTGTCTCAACCCTCTATAACATCCTAAGTCCATGAGTCTCTTCACACTCATTGACACTTCTCTTCTCAAGTCCCCTTCAATAGCTCCTTTGAGGACTTCAGCTCTTATATTTTCTAATTCATCATCATTTAAATCTTTAACTTTTTTTGAACAGGAAATTTTGAGCAAATTACATATTTGTCTAGCCCTGGACTTTCCAATCCCGAATATAGAAGTTAGACCAACCTCTAAGTGCTGATTATTAGGAATATTTATACCCGCTATTCTTGCCATGCTAACCTCTCTCTCTTTTACCCTTGCCGCTGTTTATGACGAGGGTCTTTGTTGCAAATAATCCTAACAACACCCTTTCTTTTAATTACTTTACAATTTCGACAAATTTTTCTAACAGATGCCATTACTTTCATATCATTTCTCCGCTTCTACTTAACTCTAAATATTATTCTTGCCTTTGTGAGATCATACGGAGTCATTTCAACTGTCACCTTATCCCCTGGCAAAATTCTAATGTAATTCATTCTCATCTTTCCAGATATATGACCTAGAACTACATGATCGTTCTCCAATTTAACTCTGAAAGTAGCATTTGGCAGAGTCTCAATTATTTCCCCTTGCATTTGAATAGCGTCATCTTTAGCCATATAAATCTACCTAAGAGCACCTCCAGGTTTGAAACTAGATTTTTTCATCAAACTTTCATACTGCTGAGACATAATATAAGACTGAAGTTGTGCCATAAAGTCCATAGTTACAACTACAATTATTAACAGTGAAGTTCCACCAAAATAAAACGGAATGTTGTATCCAAACACCAAAAACTCTGGTAATAAACAAACCCCTGTGATGTAGATAGCTCCGATTAAAGTTAGTCTAACCAACACTTTATCTATATATTTTGCCGTTTGATCTCCTGGTCTAATGCCAGGCAAAAAAGCTCCACTTTTCTTTAAATTATCTGCCGTTTCCTTACTATTAAAAACTAGCGCAGTATAAAAGAAGCAGAAAAAGATGATAGCACATGCGTAAAGGACAATATAAAGCGGCTGGCCAGGGGAAAGAGATGCTGCAAAATCAGCAAACAACGAATTTAAATTGAATCCTTCAATTGACGGATCCGAGGCAGGAGCACCGAACCAGGAGGCTAGTGTTGCAGGAAAAAGAATGATACTTGAGGCAAAAATTGGGGGTATTACTCCAGCCATATTGAGCTTTAACGGAAGATGGGAAGATTG
>NYVY01000105.1 GCA_002684875.1 Pseudomonadota bacterium | reverse complement strand
GAGTTAAAAAATATTGATAATGCTGATTCTGAAAAACTAAAAATTTTGAGAGATGAACAGGTTTGTCTCAGAGACTCAAACAAAAAGAACGCCGAGTCATATTCTATAGAAAAAGATGCATTAGCTTCTCTTCAAGACTCTTTGGGCAGAAAAAAACGTTTATTGATTGACCTAGAAGTTGAACTAAGTTCCAGTCGATCAAAGCGGGACGCTCTGTCTCAAATTCAAGAAAAATTGTTGAGTACAGAAAAACTCAACGATTGGTTGATTGATCAGGGTTTTGAAAGTTATGAGAAACTGATAACACGTCTAGAAGTTGATAACGAGTGGAATTTGGCTATTGAGGTAGCTTTAGCACAAAAGCTAGGAGCAATCGTCCTCAAGTCAAAAACTCAGGAAGAAAAAATCTATACTGCTGAGTTGCCAGCAGATAGTTTTTTTATTTTTGATGGAAAGATTGTAAAAGACGACTATAAGTTAGAGGAAAAAAGTTTGGCTGTAAAAGTTATATCTGATTGTGAGGTATCTAATCTTGTAAGGACATGGTTAAATTTTTTCTTGCTAGCAGAAAGCGATCAATTCGCCAGAGAAAACTTAGATAACTTGAAAGAGAACCAGTGCTTCGTTACAAGAAATGGAAATGTTTATGGTAAAGCCTTTCGTTTTATAAGGGCTACAGACACGGGGCCTAGTATCATTTCAAGAGAAAAACAGATTTATCAACTGTCAGTTGACATTGATGAAAATCTAGCTCGAATAGGGCTTCTTGAAAATGAAATAAAGACTTTAATTTCTACAATCGACATGAAAGAAAAAGAGGTTTTGGATAAGAAAAAAGTTTGTGATGCTGGCCAACAGAAGATGCATGAAGCAGAACTATCCATTGCAGTTCTATCTCAGAAGCACATGAGCTTGAAAGAGAAAGAGAAAAGTCTTGTTAGCGATTTAAAAAAACTAGGTCAAGATAAAGACAGGTTTTTATCCCAACAGACAGAATTGAAGAAAACATCGGAACAAAATGATACGGAGCAAAGGATACTTGACACCAAGTTACTAGAAAATATAACCGAAAGTAATTTCATTAAAGAAAAAATTGATAATTTACGTACTCAGGTTGAGGCGCTGTCTAAAGAGATAAATGAAAAAAAACTGGAACAAAGGAGCATGCAGGAGTTAGTCTCAGCTTGTAATGAACGCTATGCTGATCTTGCGGAAAGAAAAAATGTTCTTGGAAAAAAAAGAGATGATATTTCATCTGAAAAGATGCAAAAAGAAATAGATTTAAAAAGTGCAATAATGACAGAGTCTATTCAGCAAAAAACGGAAGTTGAATATAAAGTTCAGCAGAACAGAAAGGAGTTGACCGAAATAAAAGAGTCGGCAGATTTGATAGAAGCGGAAGTTAAGTCCTTACTAGATCTAAATACAAATAAAAAAGATGAAATTCATCAGTTGGAGGTAGAGCTAGCCGAGAAAAAAACAAGTTATAATCAAGTTGCGGGTGAAAAAGAAGATAAAGAAAAAGAGTTAAATAAAATAATTGATTCAGAACACCAAGTTGCTTTATCAACCTACCTTGGTGTTTCGCTTGCACAACTTGAACGAGATAGGAAAAGATTTGTTCGTGAGATTGAGGAACTAGGCCCTGTAAATCTTGCTGCTGATAACGAGATGATAGCTATCAAGGATAGAAAGGAAGGTTTAGTTAAACAGGTTGAAGATATTTCTCTTGCTGAGCATGAGCTTACTGCTGCGATAAAAAAGATTGATCTTGAAACGAAGGATCTTCTAAACAACACTTTCATTGAGATTAATAAAAATTTAAGCTTTATTTTCCCAAAAATGTTTGGGGGAGGAACTTCGAGACTAATTTTGTTAGAGGAAGATATATTAAATTCTGGCATAGGAATTCAAGTCCAATTACCAGGAAAGAAGACAACCTCAATACAGCTCTTGTCTGGTGGGGAAAAGTCTATGGCAGCCGTAGCACTAATTTTTGCCTTTTTCCAATTAAATCCAGCTCCGTTTTGTTTGCTTGATGAAGTCGATGCAGCTTTAGACGATTCGAATACCAATAAATTAAACAGTTTAATTTTACAATTGGCAAAAAACACTCAATTTATTTTCATTACTCACAACAAATTATCAATGGAGGTTGCAAGTCAATTAGTTGGAGTTACCATGAGAGAGGCAGGGGTTTCAAAAGTTGTTTCTGTGGATATTGAATCTGCTCGCTCTTTGAGCGATCAAAGCGTTGTGCAAGTGAGTTGACAGACCTGGTTGGTTTTTTTTTAAACAGTGAGGCAATAGCCTTTGCGATTTGTTTCTTTCTTATTTGTTGTGTTTCTATTTATTTCCTTTTTATTGAAGATAAGAAAAAGATTTTATCAGATTATAAAAATCTTTCTAAGAAGCTGCCTCGATCCAGTTTGACTTTAGACAAACAAATGAGTGTTACCAGAGACGATCGCTACGAATGTGTTTGTGAAGTTTCATTAAAAGGTAAAAAAAGTTTAGGCCAAGTGGAAAGAGACTATCTGAGTAAAATCCATGCCATCGGAGATAAAAAAATATTCACCTTTTTACTATTCCCTGATGATAAAAAGAGATATAAAGATAAAAATATTTCTATTTTCCTGAGTATTATTTTGGCTAACAGAAGTGGATATATTTCTAAAGAGGAATTTAATGGACTCCAATCCAAAGCAATTGAATTCCCAAGTAAAGAAAAAAAGATTAAACTACGAAGCTATGGTTTTTATAAATCGAGAGCCCTCAGAAATTTTAAATTTGTTAATAGTTTTGATTGTCTTCTTACATTATTCCTTCGCTCAAAGAATCATTATCAATTGGAAAAGTTAAGAGAAAATATGCGAAGGTTAGGGTTTGTTGAGGCAATTCCAGCAAAGTTTTGTTTAGTGAGTGAAGGGGGGTTACCATATTGTGTTGCTCAATTTGGAGCATCAAAGAATATATTTAAGTTTAGTTTGAATATAGCAGTAGTAGAAAGACCACACTTAAAATTTAAGGAGATTTATGATGGACTACGATGGTTGGCGGAGTTAGACCAATTAAAAATTACTAATAGATATGGTAGTGGCATTAGTGAACCGCTTGCAGACAAGATATTAGTAGAGATTAAGAAAAAAGAAAGTATTTTAGAGAATATGGGTTTAAAGGCAGGTTCCCGCTTATGTCAGGAAATTTTTAGGTAGGAAAATGGGTTCATCTAAGAAAAAAAGTAGGACGCAGATTGTTAAAGAAATTTTAGACCACCAAGCTTCATATCATGGAGACGACGCTCCAAAGGTATCAGATTATGATTATGATATGCTTGTACAACAATTATATGCGATCGATAAAAAGCATGGTATCCCAATTAAAGATACAGAAAAAGTCCTCGGAGTAGGATATCAAATAAAAAAAGAATTCCGTGAAATTATGCATGTAAAACCAATGCTTTCACTTGAGAATGTTTTTGATACCAATGGGTTGGATCTTTTTTTTAGCCGTGTAACAGATTATTTAAAAAAAGAAAATGTCACCGAAGAAATCACATATACTGCAGAAGTAAAATTGGATGGAGTAGCCCTTTCCGTAAGATATATAAACGGAAAGTTTATATCTGCCGCTACGAGAGGTGACGGCGCCGTTGGTGAAGACGTAACTCAAAACGTTATCGGAATGACGGGGATCCCAGATGTTTTAAATACCAATGACGGTTTAATTGGGCTGAAAGAATTTGAAGTGAGAGGGGAAGTTGTTTTTTTAAAAAAAGATTTTTTTGCGTTTAATGAGCAGCAAAGAAAAGTTTCTGCAAAAGTTTTTTCTAATTCAAGAAATGCTGCTGCGGGTAGTTTAAGACAGCTTGATTCGTCAAAAACCTCTTCACGACCCTTAACTTTTTTCGCTCACGGTGCGGTAGATAATGGTAATAAACTGAAACTGTTTGCCCCTTCCCATTCATCATTTTTGTTGGAAGCAAAAAAATTTGGTTTTTTGATACCTGAACCCCGGGTAGAAGGATTGGGAACGGATTCAATATATTCGTTTCTAAAAAAAATTAATGAGACTCGTGAAACACTACCTTTTGATATTGATGGGGTTGTAATAAAACTTGATAGTTTTTCTCAGCAAGAATTATTGGGGTCAACAGTACGTGCTCCACGTTATGCTATTGCTTTTAAATTTCCATCACAGGTTGTCAAGACACTGGTTAAAGGGATTGATATACAAGTAGGACGTTTTGGAACATTAACACCTGTTGCCCGTCTAGAACCCGCGGACATTGGTGGAGTAATTGTTTCGAATGCAACTCTGCATAATGAAGACGAGCTAAAAAAAAAGGATGTTCGTCCAGGTGATATAGTAGAAATCCGTAGAGCAGGGGATGTAATTCCTGAAGTTATAAAAGTTGTACCAACAGAGTCTTGCAAAAAAAAACGTGGGCAAAAATTTAAAATGCCAACAATTTGTCCAGTATGCTCTGGAATAACTGAGAGAGTTGATGGAGAGTCAGCTCTAAGGTGTGTAAACGGAAAAGAATGTCCAGCGCAGTTCGAACAAGCTCTCATTCATTTTGTAAGTAAAAAAGCAATGAATATTGATGGATTGGGTGCAAAAGTCGTGAAACAGTTGATTGATGAGAAACTTCTCGTTTGTGTGTCAGATATTTTCAAATTAAATTATTCGTCCATATCAAGTTTAGAACGTTTCGGCAACAAATCTGCGAAAAAACTGATCGATAGTATTGACGATTCTCGTACTACTTCATTTGAAAAATTACTTTTTTCTCTCGGAATTAGGCATGTTGGATTAGAGACGGCCAAATCAATTTGTAAAAAAATAGAAAGATTTGAAGATTTATTCTCTATTACTGAAGAAAGATTGTTGGAAATAAATGATGTTGGGCCAATTGTAATAAAATCATTTTTAAACTTTTTTAGAGACTCGAACAACCAGAAGGATGTAAAAAATCTACTAGAAGAGGTTGTTTTTGAAAATCCTTACGCTCCTAGTAAAGTAATAAAAAAAAATTTTTGCACTGAAAAAAGTTTTATTTTTACAGGCGTTTTAAAAAAACTCAAACGTATTGAAGCAGAAAATCTTGTTGTGGAACATGGGGGAAGAGTTGTAACCTCAGTAACTAAAAATACCGACTTCTGTATTTATGGGGAAAGTCCTGGTTCGAAATTAAAAAAAGCAAATGATGCAATGATAAAAGTAATGTCCGAGGATGAGTTTTTACAGAAATTTAATGAATGAAGGAAAAAAAATGATAAAGAAAGCTGTTTTTCCTGTTGCTGGTTTAGGAACAAGGTTTCTTCCTGCTACAAAGGCTTGTCCTAAGGAGATGCTTCCAATTGTTGATAAACCGCTCATACAATATGCGGTTGAAGAGGCAGCTGACGCTGGTATTACCGAAATGATATTCATTACAGGGTCGTCAAAACGTGCGATCGAAGATCATTTTGACACTGCTGTAGAGTTAGAGAGGGACTTGGTAAAAAAAGAAAAAGAAGAGTTGTTAGATACAATAACCTCCATTCCACCTAAGGGCGTTTCTTGTATCTACATGAGGCAACCTAGACCCATGGGGTTGGGGCATGCAGTGTATTGTGCAAAGTCAATCATTGGTGAAGAACATTTCGCTGTTGTTTTAGCGGATGATTTGATGATTGCAAAACCTAGCGATAAACCAGTATTGAGCCAGATGATTGAAAAATACTCTGAGGAGTTCGGAGGAATGGTTGCGGTTGAAGAAGTTTTGCCTGAAGAGGTACAAAACTATGGAATCGTAACAGGAAAAAAATTGTATCAAGGGCTTGCTTTAATGGATGGGATCTTAGAAAAACCTTCTCCAGATGAAGTAACATCTCGTCACGCAGTTGTTGGGAGATATATTTTATCTCATAAAATTTTAGATGTTTTGCAAGATCAAAAGCCTGGAAAAGCTGGTGAAATTCAACTTACCGATGCGATTGCAACATGCTTGAAGATGGAAAAATTTTACGCTTACAAATTTCAAGGACGGAGATTTGATTGTGGCTCTAAGCTCGGATACCTGCAGGCCACCGTTACGTTGGGGCAACAACACGATACAACTGGCCCAGTTTTTAAAAAATGGTTAAGAACACAACAAAGTTAATTTTTAAAAAAAATTGAACTATTATTTGATAAATAGTGTAATTACCCTATAAATATGTATAGAATAAAGAAAATTGTTTTTCAGGAGGACTTATGCCCCGGCATGTTAGATATGGTGATTATGTACGAGCGGTAACGGCTGACGAAGAAAAGATTAGTTACTCGAAACTCATGCCATCTGTTCAAGTAG
>NYVY01000104.1 GCA_002684875.1 Pseudomonadota bacterium | reverse complement strand
CGGCGCGCGTGGGCGGGGATGGACGGCGTCGACGCACGCAGCAGCGTCGCGCGAGCGTGTGGCTCTGTTATTAGGCGCTAGTAATGGTAGGATAACCTGCATAGACTTCGATGGTAGACAACTTGGTATACCCGAAATTGTTGAGGAGGTAATTAATTTTTCGCATGATAAAGAAAGGTTTGTTGTTTATCCCATGCATAGCCATTCTTTTTTAATGAATGGAGACTCTCCAGATACAGCGACTTATGGAACTTGTTCAAAATTAAAATGAAAAGTAGACTGTCGTCAGTATTGACATAAATTTGGGTTGATATTTTTTGTTAGAAACCGATTATTGAATTGAAATATCTGTTAAGGGACAAGTTCATGGAAGATATAAAGAACGGCTGTGTTGAATCATCGGTCACTGTTTTGGGTCATTTTATAAATGGAAAGCTAGTTGTAAAGGGAGATCCAACCAGTGATGTGTTTGATCCAGCAGTTGGTTTAGTAACTAAAAAGTTAGAACTAGCTAGAAAAGATACTGTTTATGATGCATTGCTTTCGGCTACAAAAGCATTTCCCGAATGGAGGGATACCGCTCCGATAAAAAGAGCAAGAATAATGTTCGAGTTCAAAAGTTTGCTGGAAAAAAATGCTACCAAAATATGTAGGTTAATCGGTGAAGAACATGGAAAAATTTGTCATGATGCTAGGGGTGAACTACAGCGAGGAATAGAAAATGTTGAGTATGCCTGCTGTGCTCCTGAAATCCTAAAAGGAGAGTTCAGTAAAAATGCAGCAGCAAATATTGATTGTTGGAGTGAATTCCATCCACTTGGAATCGTTGCTGGGATTACGCCGTTTAATTTTCCTGCGATGATTCCATTATGGATGTATCCACTTGCAATCGTTTGTGGTAACTGCTTTATTTTAAAGCCTTCTGAACGAGACCCTAGTTCAGCCATGTTCATTGCTCAATTATTAACAGAGGCTGGCCTACCTGATGGGGTGTTAAATGTTATTAATGGAGATAAGGATACGGTAACTTTATTGTTAGAAGATGAAAGAATTGAGGGCGTCAGTTTTGTAGGCTCGACAAATACAGCGGGTTCAATTTATAGGAAGGCAACTTCATTTGGTAAGAGGTGCCAGGCTCTTGGAGGAGCAAAGAATCACGCTGTCATAATGCAAGATGCAGATATGAATAATGTTGTTAGTCAACTTATGGGGGCTGCTTTTGGTTCCGCAGGTGAGCGTTGTATGGCGATTTCGGTAGCTGTTGTAGTAGGTGATGATTTTGCTAATATTTTAGTGTCAAAACTTAAGGAAGCTATCCAGAAGTTAAAAATCGGACCATTTGATAATGAAGAAAATGATTACGGTCCTTTAATAACTATGGAGCACAGAAAAAAAGTAATTAAGTATATTAATAGTGCTGAAAATGAAGGAGCATCTGTCGTTGTTGACGGTAGAATTTTCAAAAATCCAAAGGGTTACGAACGTGGATTTTTTTTAGGTGCCACTCTGATAGACAACGTAACTCGAAATATGGATTCTTATAAAGAGGAAATTTTTGGACCCGTGCTGCAAATAGTTAGGGTTAGTCGGTTAACAGATGCTATAAATTTAATTAATGAACATCAATATGGAAATGGAGTTTGCATTTTTACTAATGACGGAGAAGCTGCAAGGCAATTTTCAGATTGTATAAAGGTAGGAATGGTTGGTATAAATGTTCCTTTGCCAGTTCCTATTTCTTATCAGAGTTTCGGCGGTTGGAAGAGATCGCTATTTGGCGATCTTTACGCTTATGGTCCAGATGGTGTTCGTTTTTATACCAGGAGAAAAACTATTACACAGAGATGGCATAAGAAAAATATTGAGTATAAAAAGCAATTCTCAATGCCAAGTAGTAAGTAATTAAAAAAACACAAACCTGTTCTGGTAATTATTGAAGGTTTTATGTATCAAGAAATTTGCTTGACAATGGTAGTAACTAATACAACTTCAGTTATGTTTAATTTCACAAGATTACTTGATATTATGATGCACAAAAAAGCCAGGCCTGAATAAGTTTGCGATCGATGTTTTATTGATTACTCTTGATTCAAACTTAGAATAAAAAGAAGCTATAGAACGTAAGAGCAGAAAATGGACAAGGTAGTGGGGTTAGAGCAATATATTTTCCCTGAATTTATTCAAATTCAGGGAAAATATATTTGGAAATTGTTTGTTGTTATGTATTTTTAAGATAGAATTAAAGGTTTTGGAATGTTGTCATATGTCTGTGACTAATCCGTTCAATAGCGTGGAGTAATAACATGATGGTTTTGTACTCAGGGTCTACCTGCCTTTTTAGTCATCGATGTAGATTCGTCCTTTATGAGAAAGGGATGGATTTTGAGATTCGAGACGTTGATCCATTCACAAAACCAGACGAAATATCTGTGATGAATCCGTATGGAGAGGTTCCAGTACTTGTAGATAGAGAACTGACTCTGTATGAGTCAAACATAATTAATGAATTTATAGACGAACGGTTCCCTCATCCTCAACTAATGCCCACGGACCCAGCCTTACGAGCTAAAGCTAGGCTTTTGTTATTCAACTTCGAGAGGGAAATATTCTCTGAAGTTGACGCTCTCGAAAGTAATAATGAAGAAATCTCGAAACAAGCAAGAACAGGAATTAAAGAAAAACTTACGCAGTTAACTCCAATTATTTCAAAGTCTAAATTTATGCTTGGTGATGAGTTCAGTATGATTGACGCGGCTTTGGCTCCCCTACTTTGGAGGTTAGATCACTACAAGATATCGTTGCCTGACACGGCCGCTGCATTGATGAAGTACGCTGAACGAGTGTTTAGCAGACAGGCATTCTCCCACTGCTTGTCACCCCACGAAAAAATAATGCGACGTTGATAATTTGAAAATTGGTTTTTTGTCTTTGTAAAATCATACGTTTTCGCAAGATTTTCGGAAAATTTAACGGCAGTGCCGTCGGTTTTTACGTAAAAAAATGGCTCTTGGATTTTAACCTGATTGTTTAGATAGAAAATTATGGGGATTGGAGCGAAATATTTGAACATTGAAAATAACCTTTTCGCCACACTTCTTAAAAGAACCCTCAGAAAAAAAACTGTAATTTCTTTATATGCCTTTCTTTTTGACGAAAAACTTGTCGTCGCTTTTTTATCTAATTGATAGGCACCCGTCTCATAATTAGAAAGCGATCGAAAAATCATTAAGCCTATGAGTGTAAGTACTAACTCTATTCCCAGATAAAATAATAAAAATGCGAAAAATACATAAGAAATGAATAGCATAGAGATATCGAGGGGAATAAGACCGCTAATACCCAGAGACAGAAGTATAGAAAATACTATAATTACGAAAATGCTAAAAAATAGCAGCCAAAATATAAAAAAAGTTGGTAAAAAAATGAGGAGGCTTAAAAAAAAATAAAAGTAAAAATTATCATTTGTTAAACTTTTAATTGGGTTTTAAAAGAACTTTTGATATTGCGTCAGCCACTCTTTCTATGTTTCCCTCGTTGAGAGCGGCGATGCAAAGTCTACCTGATTCAAGAATGTAAACCCCGTAGTCATTTCTAAGACTGTAAGCATCCTCAGCTGACAACCCTAAATAACTAAACATTCCGTTTTGTTTTCTTATCTGTTCAAAACTCTTTTCGGGTATGCACTGTTCAAGAAGATTTGATAGTAAAACCCTCATTTTCACTATTCTTTCCCTCATTGTTCCAAGTTCAGAAACCCAAAGATTCTTGATGCTGTTATCTGACAATATCTCACTCACGATTGCTTGACCATAAGTTGGAGGGGTGGAGTAAAATCCTCTAATTAAATTCTTTACATGACTGTATGCTTTGTTTTTATCCTCGCCAGCTCCAACTGAAGTGGTTAAAGCCCCCACTCTCTCTCCGTAAAGTGAAAAGTTCTTTGAGAATGAGCTAGCGACAAGAAACGGTCGATTGTATTTTGAAAATTGTTCTAAGACGAGTCGATCGTTTTCAAGGCTGTTTTTAAAGCCTTGATAGGCGAGGTCAAAAAAAGGGACCAGGTTCCTTTTATTCACCAAGTCGAGAACTTCTTGCCATTGCTCAGTTGTTAAGTCTATGCCAGTAGGGTTGTGACATGATGCATGAAGAACAACGACAGATTGAGAGGGTAGCCTGCCGAGAGTGGATATCAAGTCGGAGTAACATAAGTTATTTATCTTTTTGTCATAATATGGATAGGAAACAACTTTAAACCCAGAAGATTCAAAAATATTACGATGGTTTTCCCAGCTAGGGTCACTTATCGCAACCAAAGGAACTTTGTCTGTCCTTCTTAATAACTCTGCTCCTAGTTTGAGCGCCCCTGTTCCACCAAGGGTTTGGACGGTAAATATTGAATCAACACAACTAATTTCTTCGCCTAGAACCAAGGTTTTTGCATTATCGCAAAAATTAGCAGTACCATTCATTGGTAGATATGTTTTTGGACAATCTTTTTCTATCAAGTTTTTTTGCGCAATTCTGACACTTTCCAAAATTGGAACCTTACCAGTTTTATCGAAGTAGACGCCGACACCTAAGTTATATATTTGTTGACGTTGGTCTTTGTTAAATAGCTCAGTTAGACCAATAATAGGGTCCCTGGGAAGAGGTTCAATTTGGGAAAATAGGGTCATGGTTTCTTTTTCTAACCCAAATTTCGTTAAAGAAGCAACTGAAACTTGAAACTAGAATATTAGTTGAGTAAAATTAAGAGTTTCGTTTTTGCAGGATTTAATTTCGTATTATAACGAAATTTCATGGTTTGCAAAAAAAAAGTCATCTCTTTTAATTCGTGCCTTTAAATGCGATCAATAAACATCAATCATCGAGCAGAAGGTGATAACTTATTTAACCTTGTCTCCACTTTTGAGCCACGTGGAGACCAGCCTGATGCGATAAAAAAGCTTGTAAACAATATCGAAGATGGTTTATCGTTTCAAACTTTGCTCGGAGTGACTGGCTCTGGAAAAACATTCACAATGGCTAACGTAATTGCCAAATTAGGAAGGCCTGCATTAATTTTAGCTCCCAATAAAACCTTAGCAGCCCAGCTTTACTCAGAAATGAGGGATTTTTTCCCAAAAAATGCCGTAGAGTATTTTGTCTCTTACTACGACTACTATCAACCAGAAGCTTATGTTCCACAAAGAGATTTATTCATTGAAAAAGATTCTGCCATAAATGAACACATTGAGCAGATGAGGCTATCTGCGACAAAATCATTACTTGAGCGGAGGGATACGATCATTGTTGCTTCAGTCTCTTGCATATATGGTATTGGAGACCCAGAAAATTATAATTCAATGATTCTAGCTATTAGAGAAGGTGATAGAATTTCGAGAGCTGAAGTGATAGCGAGGCTTGTAGGAATGCAGTACGCTAGAGATGACCTTGAGTTTTCAAGGGGAAGGTTTCGAGTGCGGGGAGAGACCATTGATGTATTTCCATCAGAAAACTCAGAAACTGCGGTTCGTATCGAACTTTTCGATGGTACGGTTGAGGAAATAATCTTATTCGACCCCATGACGGGGCAGACTAGGAATAAAGTACTCAGGACTGTAATTTACCCATCAAGTCATTACGTTACTCCAAAAGAGACCATAAAAAAGGCAATCGACAACATAAAAAAAGAATTGAGAGATAGAATTCCGTTTTTTGTTACCGAAGGTAAGTTTACGGAGGCTCAGAGGATAGAACAGAGAACAAGGTTTGATCTTGAAATGCTCGAGGAACTAGGGTTTTGTAAGGGTATAGAAAATTACAGTAGGCACATATCCAATTCTTTGCCTGGGGAACCCCCGCCGACCTTAATGGATTATTTGCCAACCGATGCTTTGATTTTTATTGATGAAAGCCATGTGACCATTGGCCAAGTTGGAGGAATGTACAAAGGGGACCGATCACGAAAAGAAACGTTGGTTAGTCATGGCTTTAGGTTGCCGTCAGCGCTCGATAATCGGCCTTTAAGATTTGATGAATTCGAACCAAAACTGAGACAAGCAGTTTTTGTCTCGGCTACTCCATCCACTTAT
>NYVY01000103.1 GCA_002684875.1 Pseudomonadota bacterium | reverse complement strand
TCCGAGAAGAGATCGCATTAGCACGAAAAAACCGAGAAGCCGCCTTTGGAATATTTGTACTTTCTGCGAAAACATTGTTCTCAAAGAAAATCAATCGTGTACAGAGGTTTAAACAAGATATTATCGTAGTTTGGGATTCAGATAATGAATATTCCAATCTCATTCTTGAGTACGCTCTTACGTTCGTAAAATCTTTTATAGTGAAAACTTCGAGAGAGAATGATGCTGTATCAGTAGATATGGAGATAATAAACAAGGCTCTTGTAAATATTGAAAAAGATATTCTTGACCTTGATAAAACCTTAACCTGGACGAATACGATTAGAAACAATGCGGAAAATATAGAGACAAGTACTCTGAGGATTAAAAAGAACATTGTTTCGCAATTAGAAAATTTAAATGATCAAATAGAGAAACTAAAAGTTAACCAGTGAATTAGGTTGACAGTAAAAAAATATAATCTTCACACAACTAGTTAGAAATTTTTATTATTTGGATTGATGAACTCTAAGAAACTCTGCAACCTCAATTAGTTTTTGCCTAACCTTCACTTCGCTTATCAAAGCTTGTATACCTTCATCAAATCTTTGTTATTATCGAATTTTTTCAAAACATCTAGACTATCTAAATTCGAATTACCTAAAAAATTTTTTTAAAAACTTTCCCCTAAACATAAGAAAAATATTGGTTTTTTTATTTATCAAGTCAACCTCGTGTTTGATTCGCTACCCACTTTTTTTATTAACAAGTTTATACCTAACTTTACATTTGTTGAGTTAACGCTCAGAAGTCCATTGGAAATAAGTTTTCTTAAATTTTGTTTGAATTTCTAAAGGGTGCAGTATCAAATTGGGACCACCTTTTTAACTTTTTTTTGTTATTAATAAATTAATTTTTATTATTCCCTTCCAGCTAATAATACATATGTAGTTTTTGTGTTGAACACCCATTCATAGGCTAATTAATATAGTTTTTAGTAAAGATCGCTATGTGTATAAGTTTATTTTTTACTTATCAAGAATTCCCACTACAGGAACTGCAGAATAGCCATTAATAATGGATTAGCTCAAAAAAATAACTAGAATTCTAGCGTGAGTGTAGCACTACTGTGGATAATTTTACAAATATGCTGTGTCGCAACAAAGGGTTATTCCTATGTAAATTAAATGGAATTCTTCACCGTCTTGTGTGATGATGTTACTAGTAATTAAAGCTATTAAATATAGTTTTAATTTTTCTTAAACCAATAAATGGAGATTTAAATGAAAAGTAAGTTTTTCTCTATGTTACTAGTAACAGGTTCGATGCTATTTAGTTCGGTCGCGTTTGCTGCTGGAATGGATGTTCCTAACATCAAGGCTAAGCAAGTAATGTCAGGTCTTGAGAATCCTTGGGATATGGCTTTTACTTCCGGTGGAGACATGTTTTACACTGAAAAGTGTAAAGGTTTGTCCGTAAGATTGAAAAATGGTAAAACCCACGCTGTATATGGGATGAGTGGCTCTAAGGGATATGCTAGCGCTGGTAAAGATCTTTTTTGTGAAGGTCAAGCTGGAATGCTTGGTGTTGAGTTAGACCGTGATTTCAATAAAAACCGTACATTATATTTGTACTCTACTTCAAAGAAGTATCATGGTTCTGGATGTAAGACTAACTTTGAAAAGTGTGACGGAAACATTGTCATGAAGTTTAAAGTTTCTAAGAGTCTTAAGAAGGTTTCTAATAGAACTGATATTGTAAAAGATATACAGTACAAGCCGTTTAAGTCAAACCAGCCATTCGGTGGTCCAGGTGCGCACAATGGTGGTAGAATCCGTATGGGTCCAGGAGGATATCTTTGGGTTGGTACAGGCGATCGTCATAGAGGTCTTTGCCCACAGGATAACTCACTTCTTTGCGGCGTAGTCCTTAGAATTGATGGTGATGGTAATGCACACCCAGACAATGCTATTGACGGCGACAAGCGTATTTACACATATGGTCACAGAAACGTTCAAGGTATTGACTTCCGTCCTAGCGATGGTAGAGCATTTACTGCAGAGCACGGTCCATGGCATAACGACGAAATCACTGCCCTATCAAATGGTGGCAATGGTGGTTGGGATCCGCATGAGAAAAGAGCTGGAAGAAGTGCATGTCCAGACAAGTACTGTGGATATGAGCCAAACCAAAAAGACGGTATGATTCCTGCTGTTCGTGCTGCTTACACTCCGATGAGTGATACTCGCTTTGACGATTTAATGACTCCAGCTTGGAACAACAACGGTTACTCACAAGGTACTGGTTCTGCTGCATTCCTTAAGGGAAGCAACTGGGGTATCTACGAAGGGCGTTTAGCCGCTGGAATTATGGGAATTGCATTTGGTGGTACACCAGGTGGGCTTCGTATCGACATGTATGATATCGCTGCTGATGGAATGTCAATGAAGTCAGTCGTGCACATGCCTGTAGGTATGGAAAAGAGGTTCCGTGGATTAAGAATGGGACCTGGCAACGCACTCTATGCTACAACAGATGAGGGCGATGTTTTCAGGATTGAAGCTTCTAATAGATAATATTAGTTAGTTTTACTTAATACCCGCGTTGTGAAAATAACGCGGGTATTTTTTTGTTCTCTATTTTAGTTTTTCCTCACCCGTAACAAAACTGGTGCACAAAGCCTATAGCTTCTCTATTAAATCTTTCCTCGCTATTCACATATCTTTATTTTACGCCCTTATTAAAAGGTTGCCTTGTTGCTATTTGTAAAGTGACCTAATAATCTTTATAACCTGCCATTACAAACTTTACGTATTTTTATTCGTCTATTATTGCACCTGAAATTTTAAAAAAAATGCTATCTTTAATCTTAAATATTATTACTGCAATAGCTTTACAATGTTCGAAACCTAGATAATTCAAATGGATTCCCAGCAATTTATATCTATGCAAAATAAAAATTTATAGAGATTCTTTTACAGCTCGGTTTTAAGTAAATATGAAAGTCAGGTAATGCTGCTTTTTAAAAAATAGTTGGTCGGTCCAGAATGGATGTTGACAGACACATAAAAAGTTTAGTTTTTCAAGGAAATATGCAGGGAACAAAATAAGATCTTAATGTCTTGTTAGCAAAGATTTCTAGATAAAACCCAAATAAATTTGTCCACAACACAGACAAAGCTTTCCAAGCTGTCATTAAACCCATCTCATAGGCAACTAATGAATACCATCCCTTCCAGTATTCTTACAGGACTTAATTTTGCATTATCCCTAGCTTTATTTTGTTAGAGTTGAGTCTTCAACATAATTGAGGTTTATATAAAAAAAACGGAATGCCACTGATAAGTAACACTCCGTTCGCAATATTTGCTTTTGTCGCTTCTCGCCTAGTCTAATGAATGAAATACAACTCTATTAGCCTTCATTTCTGGAATAACTAGATACTTACCATCAGGAGTGACGTCCATATCAGCTGATCCTTCCATACCCTCTTTTATTACAACTGGACTTGACCCTTCTTTAGAAAGATCTAGCTTAAATACCCTTCCATTCTTCCAATCTGAGAGATAGAGGTTGTTGTCTGCCATAACTAGGCCATCTGCTGCACCATAACCTTCCCCTATTTTTTCAACTTTGTTATCGGTAAGGTTTACCTTAAAAAGGAATCCGTTCTCAAAATCGTTAAACATAAGGTACCCGTCCTGATGAGTAGAAAGCCCGTTGGGACTTCTGATTAACTTGCTGTTGGACTTATCTACTAGCACAGTTACCTTCTTGTCAGAATCCACTCTAAAAATCCTACCACCACCTTTGCCATTAAGAAGATCACCACTATCTGATATGTAAATTACTTCGTCGCTTTTTGCTATGTCATTCAAAAACTGGGGCTTTTTTGGAAAATCACCAGCAGGGATCCATACTACGACGTTCCCATCCATTGAGACTTTCTTAACCTCGTTATTATCCGTAACGTAAATCTCGTCTTCTACAACAACCAATCCTTTTGGGTCGTTTAGTCCCGAATCAGCAATAATCTTTTTTGTACCATCAATCGATATTTGTACAATTTTTCCATCACCATCTTTCCCAAACTCACCAATTTCCGAAATAAATATCCTTCCGTCCCTCATTGCAGCAGCGGATTCAGGACTCATTATTCCTTCAATTGAATCAACGGCCATTGGTTTTTGCGAATCTGTCTCTGTTGAACAGCCAAACACTAAAAATCCAAAAAACAATACTAAGCTAGTTTTTCCTAAAGAACTTATTCTTTTTAAATTGTGTTTAAATTCAAATACTTTTATACCCATGTGTGAAATTGCCTTTCAGTTACTAAAGCGATCCAATATAACAATGACTATCATAAACATCAAGGCATTTTTGCAATTTGATTGTTAAAACATTTGTTGGGCACATGCTACAGAATTAGTCTATTTTTTATCTATTCCGCTCTATATATTCTTTTAAATTAGATACAAAATTACTTTGTCTTTATCAATTAGAAATTGGTCAACTGTATTATGTAATTAGAAAAAACTTTCTTATATCTACCGCCTGAGATTTACATTGCAATCCCAAAAAAATCTACTTTATCCATTATAGAAAGCTATTTTTTCTTTAATACTCCATGACTTTTGTTATTACGAAACAGTAATGTTTACCAATTTTTTTTTAACCGAACCTAATTTAGCTTGTCTATCGAGTTTATGCGACTCAATGCTAATGAAAGCACTATGCTTAATGAAATTACTCAGAACTTACCTAAAGAAAACTAAACAGAGACAACTACAGTAAATTAACTATCAATAAACAAAATTCCATTCTCTTCGTCATAACTTATCTCAACACCATTTCTTTCAACATACTTGATATCGTTTTTTCCTGTTACAGGATCAGTTTTATAGGTAATATCTCCCTCCTTTCCAACCCTGTTACGCGTTATGATTTTCGGATCTTCTCCAACTATGGTGAGACTATTTATTTTTTCCTTTAGCTCGCTTAAATAAAGCACTCCAATCTCCTTTTGATATTTTATCCATATGTTGTTATTTATTGGTGCAAATATTTTTAAATCTAAATTTTCACGTTTTTTATACCTATTGGCTACAGATTTAATTTGAACAAACTATGAGAAAAGGCAGAAAAATCGTTATCTTTAACTTTATTGTAGATTAAAGTGCACTTGTTGGAAAATCAAATTATATTTATTTCATATTTAAAAGGCGCTTATAAATCAAGAGGGGCCACGAGTATAGCTAGTAGCTTTGAATTAATAATAAACCCTATAGGCCTGCTGACGAATAAAAACTGTCTTAAACCATCTAGGTTAGTTTTACAAAAATATTTCGGTCACAATATTACCTTAACCAAGGCAGATTACTAATACTTATCAACAATTTTATACACAAAAATTAACAAAAACAACATAGTCTATACCGCTAAAGTTTTCAACAGTTTGTGTTCATAAATCACGAAAATTTTTTCTTAAATAGTATGATTGTTGCTTCAAGGTAACTTGACTAATTTTTGACCAACAGCAATAAAATGCCACTTGCTTGATTAAGTCATATCTCAGAATTGCTCCAATTTTTACAGTCTCAATAAGGTCAATTATATATCTTGACAGCAAGTCGCTTATCATTGCTTCTAATTAAAAAGACTATTGAAGTTTTAGTGAAGTAAAACCTTCCTGTAAATTAGTGAAAACATAACAAAAATTTGGGTAAATTTAAAAAAACTCATTCAAACAATAGCTTACACATTCAATAACAAAGACACGAGTTTATACCCAATTAACTGTGTGAGTCATCAAAAATTATTTATAACAAAGACCAATCAAGACGCTGAGGTTAAAACTCTCCTAGAATTTTAACCTCAGATACCAAGAAATTGTTTGTTTCATGAAGACACCACTGTGTCGCCTAGTTTTTAAAGGACAAACTAAATTCCGAAAAATCGAAACATAATCTTTTAGGAAATTATTAGCAACTGGAGCAGTCAACTTAAGACGTTTCAAAAAAACCATTCCGACTACCTTAATAACGCAAATAAATTTTTTTAATAACTAACAAGGTTGATTTAAGAACGTCGAATAATAAAAAGTTATTCACAGACCTATTAAAGATTCTTAATATATCAAAAAATTTCCCTCAAGCAGCCGTTAACAATACGCCTCTAACTGAGCTTTTTGTACGTCCGTGATTAGATTTTTTATTTACTTTTTTTCTAACGTGGGTTTTTGCTGGTTTTTCTAGTGCTGACTTTTTCTTACTATACTTTTTGAAATTTGGATTTGATGTCTTTGACCTGTTACTCTTCCTCGTGACTCCATCAGCGCTTCCACCGTGAGAGGAGAAACTCCCAATCTTGCAAATTTTATCAATCGCATCCCATTTTTTTTGATCTGACTTGGTAATAAAACACAATGCAGACCCTTTGGCCCCAGCACGACCAGTTCTTCCAATCCTATGTACATAATCCTCAGGACATTGAGGTAAGTCGTAGTTGATAACATGCTCAATATGGTGAACGTCTATGCCTCTAGAAGCGACATCGGTTGCGATCAATATCCGTATCTTTTGCTTTCTGAAATTTTCCAATATACGCGTTCTCATATTTTGACGCATGTCACCATGAATAGCAGATGCACGAAAACCTGCTCCTTTTACTTTTTCCGCGACTCTGTCTGCCCCAAACTTTGTTCCGACAAAAACAACAATGGAACCCTCTCTAAGACCTAATTGTTCTTTTAAAGCATCAAACTTTTTCTCTTTAGAAACATAAACCACCTGTTGGTCAATGTTAGTGGTTTTAGTCACTGAGGTCTGTAAACTAATCCTCTCAGGTGTCTTAAGATACTTTTTCGATATTTTAGCTATAGAAGCTGGTATCGTGGCCGAAAAAAGTAACGTTTGCCTGTTGTTCGAAAGATATTTCAGAATTTTTTCTAACTGGTCGCTAAATCCCATGTCTAACATTCTGTCAGTTTCATCAAGAACTAACCGTGTAACAGTATTTAGCATTAGATTTCCAGATTCTAAATGGTCAATAATTCTTCCTGGAGTTCCTATAATTATCCTAGGTCCTTTCTTAATCTGTTTGATCTGTTTAGAGATTGGTTCTCCCCCAATTAAAAGGGCTGTCTTGTTTGCACTCGGAATAACCTGCGCCAATTTCGCAATATTTTCAGCTATCTGAGCAGCTAACTCGCGAGTGGGTGTTAACACAAGACCCAAGTCCCGACTGGACTTTGAAATTAAAAGCAGCATAGGTAGACTGAATGCTAGTGTTTTTCCAGTGCCTGTGTTTGCTGACGCTAATAAGTCACGGCCTTCTAATATTAAAGGTATTGAAGATTGCTGAATTGGTGTCGGACTGACGATTCCCTCTCTGTTCAAGACAGAAATTACATCTTCTGGCACACCTAGTTGTAAAAAGTTTTTCAAAGTTAACCTTCCCTGTATTGGAGTTGTTTGTGGTGAACAAATTTTGAACCTGACAATCTCATTTTTACGGGGAAACAGAGCCAAAGTTTGTAAATAACCCCTGATAGTAGCAGTAAATTTCAAATTTAGCTAATGATTACTCAGTTTATTATCAAAAAAAGGTACGGCGTTCCACTAAGTATTTAAAGACTGGTATTCATATGTACTTCTTTATGAAATCAATTAGCTTATCCGAAATATACGTAAATGGAGGATCTAATTTTTTCATCAATGAGAATTTAGACTGTTGAAAGACTGCTTTCATATGCGAAAAGTTTTCAAACCCCCAAATTCCATGATAAGACCCAGTACCACTATTTCCTATGCCACCGAATGGAAGCTCATTTTGTATGCAGTGAAGTAAACAATCATTTACAGTCATACCGCCTGATACTACTTTTTCCAACCATTTTCCACCATGAAGC
>NYVY01000102.1 GCA_002684875.1 Pseudomonadota bacterium | reverse complement strand
ATTCCAGCACTTCTTTTTGTTTTTTTTTACAAAGACGTTTTAAAAATAAATGATATCAACGGTGGTTTCCTTCTCGCCATTTACTTTTTATCAGCCGCTTTTTCTATCCCGATTTGGAGAAGAGTAATGGTTTTAGTTGGTAATAAGGCTACTTGGATTTCATCTGTTGTTTTGTCAATTGTTTTCTTTTCACTAACCGTTTTTCTTTCAGGGGGGGATTTTTATTTTTTCTTAATTATCTGTATTTTCACTGGAATTGCGTTAGGGGCGGAACTTATTTGTCCTCCATCAGTTCTTACTGATATATTGTCGTTAAATAAAGGTGATTTAGGGTTAGCGGGAACATATTTTGGAGTCTGGAATCTTTTAATTAAATGTGCCTTAGCCCTTACAGCCGGGATTGTATTACCTTCCCTATTTTATCTAGGCTACGACCCTATTTTTTTAACTGATTCAGGTGAATATGCTTTAGGCTTTATGTACTCGATCGCACCATGTATTATAAAGGCCATTAGCCTAATTTTTATTATTAAAATAATCTACAAACCAATATGATGAAAAAAATTTTAATTCCACTGCTCGTGTTATTTTTAGCTAATTGTAGTAGCGTTGATCCGTCTGCCTATAAAGACAAAGAGCCAGAATTAGTGTTGGAAAAATATTTTGAAGGAGTTACAAGCGGATGGGGATTAGTTCTTGATAGAAATGAAGAGGTTATAAAAAGGTTTATTGTAAAAATTGACGGTACTTTCACTGATAATGGAACAAAGGGCAAATTAGTTGAAGATTTTGTTTGGTCCGATGGTAAAACTGAAAGGAGAGTTTGGTTTCTTGAAAAGAAAAAAGATAAAAATTGGACTGGGAAAGCTGATGATGTGATCGGAAGTGCTGAAGGAGTAGTCTCAGGAAACTCGCTGAACTGGAAATATGCTTACAATTTGGTTTTAGAAGACTCAGTGATTGAAAATTTAGTGGTTACTTTTAATGATTGGATGTTCCTTATAAATGATAATGTGTTGATGAATCGTGCTACATTTTCAAAATTTGGAATAAATCTTGGTACGGTGATTATAACTTTTAAAAAAGATGATTTAGATAAGTGATATGTTTCTGACAAGGAATAAAAACAGTCCTATTTTAGATTTTTCTCTGCGTACGGTTTTAGTTGTCGGTGCTTCAAGCGGTATCGGGTTTGAAGTGGCGAATCAAATTAAACACCTAGGAAGAAATCTAATAGTGGCTGCTAGAAGATTATCTCTTTTAGAAGAAAATTTCAGCACAAATACCTGCATCGAGTTAGATGTTACTAATAAGCAATCTGTGGAACTTTTATTAGAGAAATTAAATAAAAAACAGTCATTTATAGATGTTGTTTTTTGGTGTCCAGGGATTTACACCCCTATGAGCTATACTGAGATTGATATTGAAAAAGCAGTAGAGATCACTAACGTCAACTTGACCTCAGTTTACCTTCCATTTGCAAAGATAACTAAGAAATGGATAAATGGAAGAGATGGATTTTCTCGTAACCCGCATTGGATCTGGGTTTCCAGTGTTGCTGGATATAATGGATTACCAGGGTCGTGCGCATATGGACCATCGAAAGCAGCGCTTAACAATCTTGCAGAAGCAGCATTTGTGGAACTAAAGGCATTTAACATTGATATCTCTATTGTCTGCCCAGGTTTCGTCAGAACCCGACTAACAGAAAAAAATTCCTTTAAAATGCCGTTCATTATTTCTCCAGCCAAAGCCAGTAAAGAAATTTTCAAAGGATTAAGACGAGGTAATTTTGAGATTCACTTTCCAAAATCACTTTCTATTGTTTTAAAATTACTTAAATTTTTGCCATATAAATTTTTATTTTTAATAACGAGTAAGCTTCTAAAGTAATAGAAAGAGCTAAAAAATTTATGAATATTGAACAATTTAAAAAAATCTTTATTTCAAGTTTGAAAGGCCCAAAGGAACTAGCAGATTTTCTTGAGTTGTACGATGATAATTGTATTTTTTCCGATCCTTTTCACACAATAAAGGGTAAAGTGGGACTGGAAACCTTGTATAGAAATGCTTTCAAACAGTTGATCAACCCTAGATTTTTAAACGTACAGACTTATATGAAAAATAAGGTACTATGTGTATCGTGGGAATTGAATTTTAAGAGAAAGGGAATAGACCACAATTACTTAATTCCAGGTGTAAGCTGGATAGAGCTTAATCAAGCTAATCTCATCTGCGTGCACAAAGATTATTGGGATAGTTTAGCGCTTTTCTCTAACCCTTCTTTAATTGGATCAGTTGTTAGGTTTTTTAAAAATTATGTCGCTAAACTTCAGCTAAAATAAAGAAAAAGAAAAATATTATGAACTCAAATAACATGCTTTACCCAGACCTATTTCGATCTTTTGAAAGAGTTCGTTGGAGCCTTGAAAGAGATATTCCTTGGGAAACATTTGATAAAAGTTTATTAAATGAAGATCAGGCTATGACAATAAAAATGAACGCTATCACTGAATGGTCTGCACTACCAGCTACTGAGATGTTTTTGAGAGATAATAAGGAAGATAGTGATTTTTCGGCTTTCATGTCAGTTTGGTTTTATGAAGAACAAAAACACAGCTTGGTTCTGATCGAGTATTTAAAAAGATTTTGGCCAGACCTAGTGCCAACAGAGCAAGAACTAGATGCGGTTAGATTTGAATTTGACCCAGCTCCCGCTATGGAAACATTAATGCTCCATTTTTGCGGTGAAATTCGACTAAATCATTGGTACCGCTGCGCCTCTGAGTGGCATTCAGAGCCAGTAATAAAAAAGATATATCACACAATCGCGATGGATGAGGCTAGACATGGTGGAGCATATTTAAAATATATGAAAAAGGCATTGAAAGAGATTGGAACAAATGCTCAAGCTGCTTTCGCAAAAATCGGAGTTTTAATGGCATCTGCCAGCCGGCACCAGAAGGCACTTCATCCAACAAATCTTCACGTAAATAAAGCTTTATTTCCTAACGATACCATTCAGAGTCGTTTGCCTGAGCCTGGGTGGTTAGAGAAGTGGCTTGATGATCAGATAAAATTTGATAAAGGCTGGGAAAAAAGAGTTGCGGAACGTATCTTGCACAATCTATCTTTGCTCTTTGATGAATCATTTAAAAGCGTAAAAGATCTGAATTTATTTAGAAAAAAGATTTTAAAAAAAATTGAAAATCAAAATGGCGGTGTTTTGAAGTAATCGTCAGCTAATACATTTAAACCTTTGAATGTTAGCCATGGGTCATGAATGATATTTATTTTGTTGTTGAACAACCTTCTGAACTTTTTATGGCCTCGCATGATAAGTTCAGAACCACCACCGCATAAATAAACTTCTTGGCCCCTTCTTCCAAGTGATAGCACCATAGTTTGAACCAAAGTCACCCCACTAAATACTGAATCTTGGGTCTCTTTAGGCTCTAGTCTTAAGGTTCCATTTAATTTTGCATCTAAAAAAGATAAGCTCTCATTCATAATTCGTTCGCCAGGAATAATAAACCCACCCATATGTATAAACTCGATCTTGCATTTATTTTTAGAATTTTTTTTAATTTTTAACTTATCTATGACAGTAGCGGTTCCAGAGGAAATTACTAAAACACTTTTTTCTTTAAACTTTGCATCTATGTAATTAGGCATCACTCCTAACATTGCAGTCCATCTGTCTCTACCTAACGCTTGCGGGTTATTTCTCTCAACTGAAAAAACTGTTGATAAACCTGATTTTAAATTAATTTCTTTTTTTTTCTTTACTTCAACTTGTTGCATATTTTTTTTGTTAAATATTGCTTGAAGCTCTTTTTTTATTTGCTTATTTATTGTTTCTGAGTTGAGAAAAGAGACAGAAACTTTTGAACACGACAGCAACTGTTCTGTCGTAAAACGAGACTGACAAACCCTACTAATTTTTTTTAATGACTCTAATAAGCTAGTTGACAAGAGGCGTTCTTTTTTTCTTTTAATAAAGATTTCTGTTTCTAGTTTTCCAGAGACAGAATAGGTTCTTTTTATGGAATAAAACTCACAAATTAAGACCCACTTAAGAAATGAATTTCCACAATCAATCAAAATTTTTAGACGCATTCAATACTTCCAGAATAAACCTCAGTGAGTTCAGTTTTATTTTTTTCCTGAACTAATAGTCTTCCTTGGTGATTTATTGCCATATTTTTTCCAATAATTACTCTCTTATTCTTTTGTGAGATTTTTAATGTCTCTGATTTAAATATATCTCGTTTTGAAAATTCATGAATTAAATCAGTAGTTCTATTTTCTAAGATAAAATTTTCAATCGAAATAGTTATTAATTCTATAAAAGAAACGGGATCAAAGTTAACACTGTCGTCAAATGATTCAAATATTGCACTTGCATTTAGGTCCACAGGGGGAGCTTTCCAGGCAAGATTGATACCCATCCCCAATACTACCTTATACAGCTGTTTTTTTTTTATTCTATATGGTAGCGAATGCATAATTAGGCCACCGCATTTTTTGCCATTTTTATAGAGGTCATTAGGCCATTTGATACCAATCGAATATTTTTTTTTTTATCGCTATCTTTTCTAAAATCTGAGCACTAAGTATAGCGAGGAAAATGGGAAATGCACTTATAGACTGTTGCTCATTAGAAACTGAAAATGGAAAAACAAAACTGGCAGCAAAAGAGGATTCTGCCGAGATCCATTTTCTGGAGTTTGTTCCATACCCGTCCGTTTGTGAAGCAGAGAAGTAAACTATTTTTGTTTTATAACTATTAGTTCGTGCAAACTGTAACGCAATATCCTGAGTCGATGCTGGGTTTTTAAGTACGATTAATGGCCACATAGTATGCTATTCTAGCAAGTATGCGGTTAGACAAACACCTTTTCTTTTGTGTTAACGCTAGGAAATCTGGAGACCAGTGTTGTGCAAATTTTGATGCTGAGCATCTACGCAAGTATGCAAAGGAAAAAGTAAAAAACACTGCGTGTCTCAAAAAATTAAATATACGTGTTAATAAATCAGGTTGCTTAAACCGCTGCCAAGACGGGCCAGTAATGGTAATTTATCCAGAGGGAGTTTGGTATACATTTTTGGATGAAGAGGACATTGATGAGATAATTGATTGCCACCTTGTTCAAGGAACGGTCGTGGATAGACTCCTTGTAGAAAATTGAATTTTGAATATGAAATCTATTGCTTATTTCAACGGGAAATGGCTTCCATTAGAGAAGGTTAAAATTTCACCGCTGGATCGTGGTTTCCTTTTTTCTGATGGAGTTTACGAAGTAATTCCCGTATACAATAAAAAGCCTTTTTTTCTTGAAAGCCATATTGAAAGGCTATTAAATAGCTTAAAAAAAATTAGCTTGACTATAAATCTGCCAATTATGGAAATAGTTTTAGAATTGATTAGAAAAAACTGTCTGGAAAATCAGATTATATACGTCCAGATCACCAGAGGAGTTGCAAAAAGAAATCATGCTTTTCCGAAAAATGTAAGCCCAACAGTGTTTATGATGTCCTCACTTCTTGAAAGACCTTCTAATGATGATATTCTCACTGGGGTTTCTGCTATTACATCAGAAGATAATAGATGGCTTGGATGCGACATAAAGTCGATATCTCTTCTTCCTAATGTGCTTGCAAGAGAGAAAGCAGTAAAAGAAAACTGTACCGAATCTATCCTAATTAGAGATGGTAGGGTAACTGAAGGAGCGGCATCAAGTATTTGGATCGTAAGAAACAAAATATTGCAATGCCCTAAGCCCAACAGAGAGTTATTAGAAGGAGTAAGAATATCTATTTTGGAGTTAATTTGCGAGAAGTACGGCATAAAATTTTTAAGAAAAGACTTCTCGTATTCTGAACTTATAAAAGCAGATGAGGTTATAATGACGTCCGCCACTAAGGAGATTCTTCCAGTAACTCTCTGTTGGGCTTAGGGCATTGCAATATTTTGT
>NYVY01000101.1 GCA_002684875.1 Pseudomonadota bacterium | reverse complement strand
TGCTGTGTCTGCACTGAGAGAGTGGATGCTTCAGGTAGGTTCTAAGCATGGTTTAAAGGTAAATTTTTTAGGCAAACTAAAAACAGTATCTCAGATGGTTGCCTTGCCCTGTTTATTATATGACTCCGTAATTTACACTAATTATATCGATACCAGAGAAATCGGTTTCTGGCTTTTTGGCTTAGCTGTCGTTCTAACTGTCATTTCATTATTGAACTACTTAATAATCGCTTTGAATGATATTAACAATAGTGCTTAAATCATTTTTTTTCGTTTTTTAGATGTACAATAATATTTGTAGCGGGAGTAGCTCAGTTGGTAGAGCGATACCTTGCCAAGGTATAGGTCGCGAGTTCGAATCTCGTCTCCCGCTCCAGTTTGGTCATTTTATACCTTGTGGCGGGATGGCAGAGTGGTAATGCAGCGGCCTGCAAAGCCGTCAACGTCGGTTCAATTCCGGCTCCCGCCTTTTTATATTAAGTTTTTCTTGAAATTGTCGACTCCAAATAGGATGGGGTAAATATTACAGTCTTTGGCTTTTACAAATTAGGTGTTTAAGAGAGTTTTTTTTGAAAATTTTAGTTACTAATCAGAAGGGCGGAGTTGGAAAAAGTACCATCTCCGCTAATTTAGCTCATTATTTTTCCAATGTTACCCGCGGCAGAACAACGCTTGTTGACTATGATACCCAAGCTTCTTCGAGTAAATGGATCAGGTCAATTAAGCCCCAGAAAATAACTGTTTTCAAAGCAAATTTACCGCTTTCAGAGAGTAGTAATCGAATTCTGATTGAATCAAGAAAAATTATACAAGGAATTTCTGAAAGGTCTGAGGTTTTAATAGCTGATTTGACATGGTTTGATATTTTTGACTCTGAAATGTTCTTGGACTTTGACTTGGTTGTTTTACCGACGGCAATTTCTGAGGTTGAGTTAATTGCCACAATGGAATTTGCAGCCAGGCATGAATGGGTTTTTCAAGGACCACGAAGTCCGTCTCTTGTAATCGTTCCAAGTAGAGTCAGGGGTGACCAGGCAGTTAAGTTCAAACATAATACCGAAAGATTTCCATTTGGATTTTTCTTAACTCCGCCAATAATAGACTCTGTAGAGGCCAAGAAAAGCTTTGGAAAAAAGTTTTTATTAAACTTAAAAAATCATAAGTTATCTTCCTCGTTTAGGACTTTTTGTGAAGCGATTCAACAGACAGGGGCTATACATTATGAAAAATTAAAGAAAAAAGCTGAATCAGGAAATGATCATCGTTCTAAACTATCATCTGTTCTTAGTTATTACGTAAAAAAGAGTCATGCTCAAAGGTCAATTGATAAAAAAAAATCACTGACCCAGAATTTAGAGGAACAGGAAAATCCAAGTTCAACCGATACTCTTTTTAATGGGAAAGAGGGTTTGAATTCAAGTGTCAAGCATGGTAATAAGATTGCAGGTGAGGTACTAGCAGAGCCTTATTTAGACCATGGTGTTAGTAGGACTATTAATTCAAGGAAGAAGCCGACTTCAGCCAGTAATGCTGGATTTAAAGAAAATAATGAATTCCAAAAAAAAGAACCGAGACCAATAGAGTCTATAACTCGAAGGGTACTAGAGGTTCCTCCGAAATTTCTAAGGAAACAAAGTTCTGGTTCGTGACATCATCAGGTCAGCTTTTTAGCTAAAACATCTATAGCCATAGCGCTGACACTAGCCCTTACTGTCGCTGCTGAAAGCTTTTCATTCTCGGTTTTTCCCAGCGTCTTTAATGTTTTCAATAAAGTCTTTCTAGTTTCTTGTAAATCCTCGTCTAATAGGGATAACTTCTCTAACACTTCTCTTCTGAGATCGAGCTTTTCCTCTAATTGTCTACTTAATTCAGCAACATCTTTCCATGTAGGGCTATTTTCTGGGTCAGATAACCCGCTAGTAGACTTATTAAGCGTCTCAAATAACTGTTCCAAGGCATCTCCGACGGCCAGAACTTCACCCTCTTTTTTTTCATTTGTTGAATTTTCTTCATTAATAACTACGTTATGAGTTGATTGATCAGTGGATTCATTGGTAGACTCAATGCTTGTTATGGGAAGTTTGGGTTGCTTCGTGTTTTCATCAACTTGCCTTTCTATCCATCCTTCATCGGGAGAATATATTTTTACTCCTTTTTTCGGAAGCTCTTGAGAATCGCTCATAATTAGACCATGGACCGTAAATTATCTTATTATCGGATTGTATCAAAATTATTAGTTGGTATAAATCTTTTGTTTTTTATCATAATCTTTCTTTTAAAAACTCAAAACACAGGGAGCCTTTCTTGGTTTTTTAATTTTGATTGGTTTTCAACATTAAATTTCCTGATTGACGCATCCTTAAATGATCAAATGGATAGTAATTCTTTTGTTTGCTTATGGTTTATTTTTACGTTTTTTCTCACTACATTTTTTTTTATTTCGAATAGTTTTTATGGTGTAGAAAGTTTTTCTGAAAAGTTAGGGCCCATAGATATTGACGACTTAGATGAACCAGGTGAAGTGATACCAGGTGGTGAAGATAATCGTCTAGCAAAAAGAAGTTTTTCAGAAACATACACTAGAGCTAAGGTCGATAGTAAGATGGATTATCAGGAAACTGCAGAATTGCTCTCAGGTATTCCACCAGATGTTGCTAAAAAATTCGGACATCTAAAAGATTTGCTAGAAAATATTACTCCTAAGGAAAAGAAAAAGAAATCAGTGTCCGAGTAACATTCTCTTTTAGCTAGCTTGTTCGTTTTCTTTTAATTCTGGGTATCTAATATTTTCTAGAAGTTCAATATTTTCTTTCTTGGGAGGTTTTGTAAATAAAGATACAAGTATGGCAACAGCAAATCCTGCTGGCACACCAAACAGACCAGCCGATATAGGGTCAATACCAAACCATGTTTCTGTCATAGGAGCATTTTTTGGTATACCGAATAAAATTTCTCTGAGCCACGGTTGATTTGTTGCCATGTAATAAAATGAAACAAGTATGCCAGTCAACATTCCAGCTGAAGCACCCAATCGTGTCGCACGTTTCCAAAAAATGCCCAAAATGAGGGCTGGGAAAAATCCCGAAGCGGCAAAGGAAAATGCCGCTGCTATTAAGAAAAGAATGTCAGCAGGGTTTTGCTGTGCAACCAATGCTGCCAGTAATGCAATGATAAGAAGCACTGTCTTCGATACTTTTACTCTTTTATTAACTGATGCTGTTGGGTCAATCATTTTATAATAAAGGTCATGGGATAACCCATTAGCCATAGCAAGAAGCAGCCCATCAGAGGTTGATAAAGCGGCAGCCAAACCACCAGCTGCTACCATGCCTGATATAACAAACGGTAACCCCGCAATTTCGGGAGTAGCTAAAACAACAATATCTTGATGAATAGATATTTCTGCGAGTTGTATTATTCCGTCTTTGTTTATGTCTGTTATTGATAAGAGTGAAGAATCTACAGTCATCCATTTTTCTACCCAAGGCGGTAGATTACTGAAAGACGAGCCAACTACATCGCTGTAAATCACATATTTGACAAGTACTGCTAGGGTCGGCGCGGTCAGGTATAAAAGTAAAATAAATAGAAGAGACCACGTCACGGAGGTACGAGCTTCTTTAACTGATGGTGTTGTATAATACCTCATCAAAATATGCGGTAAGGAAGCAGTACCTAATGTTAGACAAAAAATTAGAGCAAGAAAATTTTTCCTTTCATTGTTGATTTCTTCAGTTGTTTCGCCAACAAAGGGTGTGGCGTGTGGTCTCGCAGGTTCCGTGGCTCCTTTCGCAATTTTCTTAAGGTCTTCAACATCTTCATCGGACATTCCGCTAGCATCAAGGTCGTTTGTGTTGGTTAATGTTTCCCTTGCTTCCCTCGACAGTCTCATAACTTCCTTTTCGGCGGGATCTTGATATATTTTTTCTTCTAATAATGAAATCTTGCCTAGTTGTTGGCCAAAGGACAGTTGGGGAATTGGGTTTCCAGTTTGGACAACTGATAACCAAATTACTGGTATAAGATATGCAATGATTAATACTATATATTGAGATACTTGGGTCCAGGTAACTGCTCTCATTCCCCCTAGAAATGAGCATACAAGAATACCTGCTAATCCTAAAAATACACCTGTTTCGAATTCAACACCAGTAAGTCTAGTTGTGATTATTCCAACACCTTTAATTTGTCCAACAACGTAAGTGAATGAACAAAGGATAGCAATGAAAATTCCAATTAATCTTGGACTAGTACCGCCGTATCTAGTACCTAAAAAGTCAGGTATTGTGTACTGCCCGAACCTTCTCAAAAAAGGGGCCAAAAGTAGCGCTACAAAAACATACCCACCAGTCCACCCCATAAGCATTGCCAACCCTTTATATCCTCCAACATAAAGACCGCCAGCCATTCCGATAAAAGAAGCTGCCGACATCCAGTCAGCGCCTGTTGCCATTCCGTTAAACAAGGCAGGAACTCTCCTGCCAGCTACATAATAATTATCAGGCTCATTAGTTTTACTTAAAAACCCAATCCCTGCGTATAAAAATATAGTAGCGAATAAGAACGAATAACCAATAAACTCTTGGGAGACCCCGACCTGTTCTAAAACTGCTAAAACAATGCAAAAAGAGACAAACCCCAAGGTGTAAAGCGCATAGACTTTTTTTAGTTTCTTGGTAAAAGATTCCTGTGTTATGTTTTCTTCAAAAAGTTTACTCAATCTCTTATCCCTCTTTATTAATTTTATCGATATATTCAGAATCGAGTTTATTAATTAATTTGGCATATATGAACACTAAAACCAAATAAATCAAAAGCGAACCTTGGGATGCCATCCAAAATGAAAAAGGCCATCCAAAAAAATCGAAAGTTAATTCGTTAGCAAAAAATGAAACAACAAATGTGGGTATAAACCATGCTGTAAGGAGTAAAAGAGTAGTAGTTCGTAAAAACTTCCAGTAAGAAAGTTTTGCAGTCTGTATTTTATCCATTTTTTTAATCCATTTTTTTAAAGATTAAGTTCTCTCTTTAGTTGATGAGCGATTTGGGGCTCAAAACCCTTGATCTGATTTATCAGTACCATGCATTCCTTGAACTTCTTTAGTTTGGAATATGTATGGCACAAATGATAATAAGCGTGAGGCCCGTAAGGTTGGAGAATAATTGTTTTTTTTAAATCGGCAATAGCTCTATTGTAAGACTGATTAGCTAAATGAGAAATAGCCCTACCAAAAAAAGCAACATCACACTTTTTTTGTAATGAGATAGCGGTTGAAAAATAGTCTATTGCACAAGAGTGTAAGAGCATCTTCTGCTTAAGAAATCCCATATTAAAATAAGCTTGATAAAGCTTAGGGTCATAAGTTAAAGCTGCTTTAAAAAGCCTTTCTGCGCCCTCTAGATTGTTATTGTTAAAACAAAAGGTTCCTGCTGCAGTCAGATAAAGAGGAGATGGATCTTTTGCTACTATTTTCATCCAAAGGTTACCAGCTATTTCACTCTTTCCAAGCGCTTCAAAAAAATCTGCCAACAGTCTCAAATGAATTGTAAACATAGTTTATTGTATATTAAAACTCTCTGGCCCGCCGATAATTACTTTAATTGAAATCAATATTAACCAGGTCATTAAAAAGATTAGAAAAGATATACGAGGTAGATGTTTCTCTGGAATATTATTTAATGTCAAAAGATTAACAAGCACTTCTGGGACTTTCAAAAGAAATGAAAAGAAGATAAAAATCTGATTACTCTTATGTTTTCCGAATGATAAAACGTATAGAATAAAGTTGCCAACGTACAGAAATACAATAAACTCAACAAGTGCCTTGGCTATAATTAAGAGGGTTAACATAAATAATGTCGGAGTGGTGGAAACGGTATACACAACAGACTTAAAATCTGTCGCCTTCGGGCTTGGGGGTTCAAGTCCCCCCTCCGACACCAACTTTCCCCCCATCGACACCATTTTTTCCCTTGTAGACAAGGGTTTACCTGGGTCTCAGGGCTATTTGCTATGTTCATCACTACAACACACCACTCTTCCCTAGTTATCTCTATGTTACTGTATTTTCAGGGATTTCTCAAATCAAAAATTCTGTAAAAAAGTTTTACAAACTGTTTGGGCACAGATTGGGCACAGTTTTTTAATCTGTAGTTTCTTCAATGCGGTCATCATAAGTGTGAGAAGTTGTATCTCCCAATCTCCACTTTGCGTGTTGTTCTACAGAATAATTATTCAACGCAACCTCGAAGTCTGGAGTTTTTAATTCCTTAGGATTTAAACTTGGGAAAAAAAATCGCATACGATTGTTTGGTTGAATTGCAAACTGACCGTTGTCCATTTTTATCATGTTATAACTTTTATGTTCGTCAGCAGTTTCTGAAAATGATGATCAGCAACTCTTTTTGAAAAAAATGATTTAAAAAAATGTTAAGATTTATAGCTATACCAAATAGGTGAAGGTGAGGGTTCATTAAACTTTAATGGATGAAAGTTAATGAATAAAATAAAAAATTTAGCTTTAGGCGTCATTTTATGTGTTTTTAGTTTTCAAGTTTTTGCTACCGAGTATGTTCGGGTCACAGTTGCAGAAATCATTTCAAGTGATAGAAAAAAAATCATGCGGGCTGCTAAAAAAACAGAAAGAATTGTTGAAAAGTTTATTGGTAGAAATATGGATATCATGATAAGCATTGACTTTCCAAAAAAAATAATATTTTCTTCGCGTCCTCCTTCTTTAGATTTATTGATGAAAAATATCGAAACTATAAATTCAGACCCAGAATTTATTAAACTTCAGGCGTATATTAAAGACAATAAATTATGGAAGAATCCTAGAACTAGTACTTATCTTTTGACTTCTGATAATACTGTAATAAAATAAGATTTGATGTAATTTAGATATATTTTTCACGCATTTTGTTTGGAGGTTTTTATTCGTTATATTTTCACTACAAGTGATAGTCCTTGTTAATAATGTACTGAAATAAAATGTTTGAAAAAAGAATCAGAGTATTCAATTCAATACTTTTTTAATATCAAGGTCATAAAGTGATTAAAAAATATTTATAAAGTTTGCAATT
>NYVY01000100.1 GCA_002684875.1 Pseudomonadota bacterium | reverse complement strand
ATACCTGCCAAAGCTGTATATATCAATCTATCCATTTTAATTCCTCCAAAATCTTCTTAAAAAACTATCGAATATTAATGATGGCTTGAGTAAGAGTGTTATTCGTTTCAATTGCTTTTGCATTTGCTTGGAAATTCCTTTGGTTTGTAATTAGTTCAATTAATTCTGCCGTTAAGTCGACGTTTGCTCTTTCTCTAGCACCAGCACGAACCGTGCCAAAACCAGCCGTTCCGGCCTCACCTAAAGTTGTTGATCCTGATTTAGAGGTTGCAAAATAACTTGCATCACCAATCTGTCTAAGACCTGTTGGGTTGGCAAAGTTAGCAAGAACAACTTTCGCTAAATTTTTCTGGCTACCATTCGAGTAGTTCGCACTAACAAGCCCGTCATCTCCAATATCGAGACCAATCAAATCTCCTTCGGGTCTACCATTCTGATTTTGTGCCAAAACTGAAAATGGATTTGAAAATTGTGTCGAACCTTGATAATTCACCGCAAATTGAAGTGTCGCACCTGAATCGCCAATCGTAGTACTCTTAAAAGCAATTGGTGAAAGCGGAGAAGACAAATTTCCAGCTGTATCAAATGTTAACTCTCCTTTATCGAAAAATATTGGAGAAAACAAATCTCTAGTTTCTTCCTCAGAAAAATCTCCAGGATTCGAGGTCTCAAGACCATCTCTGTCAACAAACAAAGGAAACCCCTCGTCATCTGTTGCCTGAGGCGGCTCAATAAACTCAGAAGTGTTACCCTTAGCACTATCAATATCAGACAATCCCCAAATACTTGGTCCACTAACCTTAAGGAAAGATGCATCACCTGTTGTACCGGTAATAACCTCGAAGAATCTTGTACCGTTGACCGGGTTTGTTTTTACTTCTAAAGTTACGCCATTAACAGTCCTTCCGAAATTATCTGCTAACGAATTAATCCTTTTCTCTAAAAGGGCCCTAAATTCTTCAATGTTGTAATCTGGCTTATTTGGCATTTTTATCAACCCAGTAACATTGTCAACCGTTACGACGAAAGTGTCATTTCTGGGGTCAACGGCGAATTTATTATCCAAGTTAATTCCAATCGATGTTCCTTGCAAAACTGCTGGTTGCGATTGAATACCTCTCAGAGGAACTTCAGACTCCTCTACCACGGGGGTTGGTCCAACGGCAGCTGCCTCAACTAAATCAGCTCGTTGTGTCTCAAAACCGAATAGTAAATTAGCTAAGGGAGAAGAATCACTAATTTTTACGGTTGATTCATCCCCAGTAGCTCCAGACGAAATATTGAAAGTTTTTGATGTGTCATCAAACTCAACTTTTATTCCGTAACGCTGTTCAGAATTGGTACGAATTTCGTCACCATTCGGATAAAGTCCACTGCCATATAAGTCCGTTTCCTCGTTGACCGAAGTCGGTTGAAGGCCCAATCCAAAAAGTTCATTCTCGGTCGCTTCTTGAGCAGATAACAGACTGACTTGATCATTTTGTGCTGATGTAAAAGTAAAACCTCCGTCTACTTCGTTATAACCAACTTCTAAATTTAAAAATCTATTTTCCCTTGATATCGCAGAAGCAGAATTTATCTCCGAGGTTCCACTCTGATCAATAATAAAGTCTTGTACATTCAATAACGTCGTATTTGCATTATTTGCCTGAGTACTAGTTAGCGTTACAAGCGTATTTGCCTCATTATCTGCCACTGCTTTTGCATCTCTAATGGATTGTAAAACGCTGGTACTCGTAGCATCCCGTTTTGAATATGCCTCCACTGCTGCCCTTTGAAGCCCAGACCCGTTGTTAAGTACAGCTAAATAAACTGACAATCCCGTAGCAGATGACTTTTCCGATTCATTCGTAGCAGCAGCAACAATTGTTTCAACATTGTTAAAAAACGCATTACCAATATTTTGAGTTAATGCAGCTGCTTTCACCGCAGCTAATACCTCAGATTTATCTCCTTTATTTTCTACGGCAACCCTTGCCGCAACCTGCAATGGTGCTATCGAATCGGCCACTTGCCTCGCAAAGTCTCTTTCTGTCAAATCAGCTGTATTGAAATAATCTTGTACCTGATTAACGGTAAGCGTAATTCCTGAAGCTTCAGTATCAACAATAGTAAATAAATCTACATCTCCATCATCGAGAACGAAGTTCATCACTACCGACCCTGCTGGAGAAGCGGTAACAGAAATATCCGCATCATCAAACCTATCCGAAAGAACATTTGCAAAAAAGTTTGCAACATCTGATGCGGTCTCTATTGCTGCTCCATCAGACCCAGGTGCAATTGTATACTCAGCTCCACCGAGTGTTACTTTCTTTCCGCCAGTATCAGTTGTAATTGGGTTTGCAGGAGCAGAAAAAGTTAATACTTGTATCTCTGGCTTCGTAACTTGATACGCCTGAATTTCCGCAGCGTTAATAGTTAGATCAACATCATCAGAAATCGTGGATGTTATTGGACTGATGTCTTCATCTACAGTCAGAAATTGTAAAGTAAATGTTCCGTCATCATTATCTAAAATTTGTCTCTTTGCAGTTGTAGCATCAGGATAAGTTGGTGTACCAAATTGTGCGGCACTATAATCTCGTGTGGTAAAGATTGTATCAGCAAGAACTGGCGGTGTGTTAGACACTCCCATATTTCCACTTCCATCTGTCAATGTTATATCACCAACCGTAGACTCACCTGTTTCGAATTGAAATTGGATTTTTCCATTACCTAAATCAACAATTTGTCTTAACTCGTCATCATTAGAATCTTTAACAGTTTTTTTAAATGCTGCAACCTCCTCTGCAAGATCCTTGTTTATTACCTCATCCGTAAATAATCTAGCAATTTCAATTGCCGACATTGTGGCATCTGCCGATACAGTAACATTTCCTCCCGCATTATCCGATGTGGTTGGCATAGTAAGGGTTATTAAGGTTGAACCTGTAACTGATGCCATTATGGTTGTGAAATCAATTTGTTGAGCTTTTGCAGCCCCTACTTCTTCATATTTTCCACCAGCAACCAGGGCATCAATTGCTGCCCTTGCTGAACTCTTTGCTGATTGGTTATTATCATAATCTCTTATAGTTGATAGGCTAGTTGCTTCAGCTGTAAAGATATTTAGGTTGTCGGTCAGAGCGACTGTGGTGCTCTTATCTTGTCGATTAAATTGAACTTGAAAAGAAGTCCCTGCGGAACTGATTTTAAACTCTCGTTCCGTACCATTGGTATCCGTTGAGTCCTGAACGGAAAAAGTTCCGACTGATGTTCCTACCGAGGCTGTTTGTAATGCAGATACTACTGCTGTTGTTATTGCAGAGTTCTGTGCTGTAACACCTGTCAAGTCTATTGAGTAGTTAGTAGATCCAACAGTAAGAGTCAACGCTCCTGTTGCTGACACAAAGGTAGTAACTCCTCCGACTGTTACGGTGTTTGCAGAAGCGTGGATTGCTGCATCTGATGAAACTTGATCGAATGCGATTTTTGACCTTTGACCAAATTTAGCTTGCAACTCGCTAGCTTGAACAGTCGCTTCAACACCTTTGGAATCTTCAATGGTGAATGTACCAGCAGCTGAAGGGTTGGTAGAGCTTACAGTAAGCTCACTCATAGTAATCTTTTGTCTCTCTGCTCGGGTTGGTTCAGCTGCAGCAGCTGCCAAATTTACAACCTCTAAATCTAGTTTTTGTAAACGTGTATTTTCCTCTCCAAGTAAAGATGTTTGGCTAGCGCTTATTTGAAAATCAGATTTCTGTGAACGTGCAGCTGCAAAAGTATCTAAATTTGCGAGTCTCTCTGATGCTACTTGAAGGTTCGCAGCAATGAGCCCTTTTGAAAAAGCCTGCTCATCAACCTGCGCTTGAATTGCTATTACAGCATCTTCTTGAGTAATTTGCTTAAAATCTCCAAAAAAACCTTTTGCTGGATCATCCCCTGATCTTTTCTCAGTTAAACTTACGATAATTTCATCGTCTTCAGTTGGCGTCTGGTCCTCTTGGTTTGCAATTAACTTAAAGAGGTCTGCTGTTGTGGCTGTCTCTGTTTCTTTTAATGTCGAGAAGTCAAAAAATTTTTGATCTCCGTATTCTCGATTAATTTGATTTGTAATTTCTCGAGCAATTTCTACTCCTGTATATTCCTTTACTTTGTCAGCCCCAAGTTGATTCAAAAATGAGAGATCGATAACAGCAGGTTCAATGGAGTTGTCAATATTAAGTGTAAACTGTAATGGAGACAATGCATCAACACCTGCAAACTGCGTAGATTCTTCAACATTAATTTGAGAAAGCAACTCTGTTATTTTTGCAGGAATATTAAACCCATTTTTCCAACCGTTAATCAGACTATCTGACAGAGCTCCGCCCGATGCTGTGGCAGGAACCGAATCTTGTTTGTTTTTTAAGTCATCTAGGTTGAAGAGTTTTGTGATACCCCGGGCAATATCTTCTGGAGGAATTGGTGGTTCACCATTTTCTGATCGAACTTCTCCATATTTATTAACAAATAGCTGGTTACCCTTTGGGTCAGTTGCTTGTATCAACAATTCATCTAACTTCGTATCTCCAATAAATACATGCGTTTGAAATTTATTTGTGGGATCGTCTGGTGTTGCACGCTTTGTTTTTTGATAAAAAATTGTCGCTAAATATTCATTACCTCCAGCATCAAAAACAGTAACTGCGGTAGTGAGATTAAAAGTAGCTGGATCATCCTTGTCAAACGGGACCTGAATTACCTCAGCATCAGCTGGAAGGTTCAATGCAAGGTCCACTAATGTTGTCTCTCTGGCATCCCCTGCGGTAGATCTTGGTATGATGAGCTTCTGTAAATTCTCCAAATCGGCCTTACCATTACTGTCAACTGTTGCGGCTTGAAGAAACTGACCCGCAGAGTTAACTACCGCAAAAGAATCGTCAAGCAAAAAGGTACCATTTCTGGTAAAAATATCTTGTAATCCATCGGGAGACTTTAGGGGAAAAAAACCATCACCTGTAATAGCAATGTCTAAAGAATTCGCAGAGAATTGAATATTTCCTTGACTAAACTCTTGAGAAACTTGTTTGAGTGCAACACCCTGTCCGATTACTGAAGATGCTTTTTGAAGAGGTGATGTCGCAAAAATATCACCAAAATCAGCTCTAGATCTTTTAAAACCAGTCGTTCCAGTGTTAGCAATGTTGTTACTAGTTACACTTAATGCCGCAGTAGCAGCGTTTAATCCAGTTAAAGAGGTGTAAAAAGACATAGTTTAAATCTCCAATAATATTAATTACAAAAAATCTGTTTTAGTTTTTAACAACCCATCCAATTATTTTTCTTCAGTGTCAGAGGAATTGGATTCATCGTTCCCGCTAATGTTTTGTTTAACAGCATCAATAATCGATCCATTTGCCCCGATTAAACCGCTCCTTTGGCTATTCCTGTCAAATCCGTCAATTCTTTTAACCTCACTCAGGTTTATCGTCGCGCCGTTTGAAACCTCAAGAATGAGATCATCAAATTCTGGACTGTATGTAACTGCGGTAATTTCGGAGGGTGTAGTAATTGGTATTTGCAAGTTGGAGCCATCATAGCCACGAACTGTTGCAACCAAACTGTAATTCCCTTCTGGCGAGATATTTCCACCGTGATCTTTTCCATCCCAACTAACAGTAAAGTCACCCGGCGGACGACGACCATAATCAATATGCCTGACAAGCTTTCCAGTTTCATCGTAAACATTTAACACTACGCTCTCTGCCCCAGCATTTTTGTCTAGCTCTAACACCCCATTTATCGCTTTACCAGCTTCGAAAAGTGCTGGTCCTCCTGGAGCCTGCACTCTTTTTCCAATTAATGAAGCTCCTGTGAGCATCCTTTCTTTTTGCAATGACCCTACCAACCCATTTAAAGATTCTGACATTGACGTGGTTGCTTCCAATTGACTAAACTGGGCTAATTGTGCAACAAACTCCTCATTTTTCATCGGGTCCAACGGGTTTTGGTTTTGTAATTGCGTTGTAAATAAAAGAAGAAACTCTTTTTGTCCCATTTCATCATTTACATCTCTTTCCTCAATAAATTTAGGAAGTTTTTGGGCTTTTTTATGGTCTTCGTATGTTTGAATACCGGTCGGTAATTCAAAATCTGATGCAGTAATAGCCATAATTTTTCCTTATGCTTTAGTAATTTCAAGTGTTCTCATAATCAATCTACGTGCGGTATTTACAACTTCAACATTATTTTGATAAGCCCGTGCTGATGCCATCATTTCTACCATTTCAGTTACCTCATTAACGTTCGACATGTAGACATATCCTTTCTCATCAGCAAGAGGACTACTTGGATCATATTTCTTTGGTGGAGGATTTATGGTGTCGACAATAGTGTCAACTTTGACTCCTCCGATATAGGGAGCCCCTGGGGTAGCCATCTCACCAGACAGAATTGCTTTAAAAACTGGTCTTTTTGCTCTAAAAGCTTCAGCTTCAGTCGTATTTACGGTCCCTTGGTTCGCTAAATTCGATGCTGTTAAATTCATTCTAGTAAGCTGAGCATTTAAAGCTGTACCAGCAATTCCAAAAATATTATCTAGTGACATTTTTTATCTCCTACTCTGCTCTGAGTGCTTTTCTAATTCCACTTATACGGCCTTCTAAAAATTGTAATGTGGCTTGATAATCCGTTGAAGCCTTACCGAACTGGGCTTGTTCGACACTTAACTCAACTGTGTTCATATCAGGAGAAGCGTTAAAAGGAGTTCTGTACAAAAGTCCTGTGTTTCGGTATTCAATGGACACTGGATAGTGTTTAGGATTAGTTGCTTTCATTTCCTGACCTTTTACCCCGCCAAGAATTTCTTTAAAGTCGATATCCCTGGCTTTAAACCGTGGTGTATCCGCATTAGCAATATTTCTAGAAAGAATTTCCAACCTTTTGTTTCGGACTCTTAAAGCTGGTTCATGAATCCCCATTACTCGATCTAAAAATTCCATTTCATAATCCCGTTTATTAATTTGTATTGATAAAAAAGCAATGAATATGCCAAAAAAAAATCTGTTGTAAAACTCTAGTTCTTTTCCTTCTAAGAAAAAAAACGGGTATGTTTTTGCCAAAACTGGCAAGCAATTTCCGCTTTAATATCTCTTTTTTAGTATTTCGCTAGATGAAAATGCGAGAGGTTTTCCAGAAAAGTTTCGGTCCTGATTTTCCGTGCTTGATAAGAAACCTGATAACTTCTCCCAAGCGTGCTTGCTAAGACCATTTATTATGGAGGATCTTGTAATTGGGGCATCAACAGATTCTCCAACGTGTAAGACTTTCGCTTGTTTTCCTCTAATTGGAAGAGGCACGTTTTTATTTGCAACAAACCTTGCAGCAGGAGATAGAACTGTTAAATACAGATCATCAATAGAAGCAGGCCCGTATGAACGTAATTCTGTATCTTCAAAATATTGAGCAACGAGATCTAGCTGGTCAATAACTGACAATTCTAAAATTTTTTCTGCTTGATCAGACAGTCCGATTGAAGCCGCTCCTCGGTCTTTTCCGTCACAGAATTGAATAATTCCATGACAACTTCCATTTGATGCCCTGGGATTAAAACCATCACTTTCCATTAAGGCAACTTTTGCAAAATCATCAGGATGAAAATTAAAACTTTCGGCCATTACTTTTATTTTGGTATTAACCTCGTTTAACTCTTCAGGTTTGATATAACCTTTTGAAGTAGCCCTCTCCAAAGTTTTTTGTAAGAATAATGAGGAAGTCGATCTGATAGTAGGGACAACTCTGGTCGATGATTCTAATGGATTTGAACGCTCATTTGTCTGAGTAAAAGTACCAATACGGGGATCCCTGACATCAAACGAAGCCCTTGCTGAAATTGTAGAAGCAAGTTCAGAAGCCTTTTGTCCAAGATCCTTATTTTCTAAAGTTGTTATTTTTTTAAGTTTTAAGTTAATTTT
>NYVY01000099.1 GCA_002684875.1 Pseudomonadota bacterium | reverse complement strand
CCCGCCAAATCAGCAAACCTTATTAAGTATATAAGAACATCAGAGAGTTCTTCTTCAGCACGGGACTTTAACCGGTCATCCTCAAACTCAGACCAAGATAACCCTCTACTCCACTGAAAAATTTCTAATAACTCAGAAGATTCTAATGATATTGATATTGCAATATTTTTTGGTGAATGGAATTGCTCCCAATCTCTTTCTTTGACAAACTTTCTAATCTTTTTTGTTAATGTTTCCACGCAAAACCTCTCTGAACAAAAATGAAAGTATAATTGTACAGGGAGTTTCTACTCCTTTTATTGTTAATTTAAATATTGTAAATAACAACATTGCACTAATGAAAATAATAGTACGTTACACCATTATTAAAGCCATTTTAAGGTAATCGCAGTATGTTATGTTAATGCAATTATGAGTTTTAAAAAGATCGCAAGAATCGACTAAATATTAAACCTTTAAGTAACATTATTAGACTTAGAAAAACTTACTTTTTTAATTCAGCAATGAGATCGTACGCAGAGCAAAATGCTCCCTCAACCTTTCCATTGTTGCACCAATCGCCGCATACTGCCAATTTAAGCTTTCGGTCTAAAAAGAATGATTTATTCTCTTTTTTTTGATTACTAGCATAAACCCATCTGTGAATTTTTTTAACACTAGCAGAGCTAACGTCGCATTTAATAATCCGTGTTGTTTCTTCCATGAGATGCGCCATAATTTTATTGTGATCTTCGTTAATATTTTTCCTAGCAAAATTAACCGAGGATTGCAGCACAAGAGAAAAAGGATCAGATCTACCAGGTTTTTTACTATTTACTGCCAGCCAACTAACATCTGAATCTAATATTTTTGCGGCCCCAAAATCAATCGCTAATTCTTTATCAAACCCTAACAGTAGCGAAAAACACGGATTCATCTCTATTTTTTTTATTTCGTCATAATAATTAAACGATGGTAATAAGAGAGAAAGTGCTTGAGGACCAGGTACAGCGAATATTATCAAATCAAAACCATTATAAATTTTTCCATCCTCGTCTCTTACCGCGCCTTTAGAATCTACCTCAATGGATACGACTTTTTTTTTCATAAAAATATTTCTGCCTGTAGCAAAATGTTTACCTAATTGATTCATCCCTGGAACTCCAACGAAATGAGGTTCTTGACTATTCCAGTTCTGTTCTTCAACAACATTGTAATTAACAATGTTTACACATTTTGTATCCCATCTTTTTACAGCACCAGTATCTATTAATGGTTTGATAAAATCCAAAAATTGCTTTGTTTTAGCTGTAAAGTATTGCGCACCATGATCAAAGGAATAACGGTCGTACCTTCGTGTTGACATACGACCCCCTAACCCATTGGACTTTTCGAAAATAAATACCTCGGCATAATCTTCTAAAAAATATGAGGCCGTTAATCCCGACAGGCCTGCTCCAATGATTGCAACTTTCTTCATAATTAAACCTTATAATCGAAACCTAGACAGTATCCTAACAATTTATGCTCAATGAACAGTCAATAACTATAACAAACTGCGACAGCATTAAATTTCAAAACATCACCCAACAGATTATCTCTTTGTATATTTTGGGTCATTCAAAGGAAAAAGGGGAATATCCTTAATAATCCACAATAAGAGCTGTTGAGAAAATTTTCTTCATTGAAAAAAAATTCTTATAAAAAACAATAATAATCTTTTATTCATAAAGTCTTTAAACAAACTTTAAATACGTATCTAAGAGTTTAATATTGACTTGATATTAAATAGCTATATTTTTAGGCTATGAATTTTATTTTTTCATACACTCTCGCCATGCCCAAGCGTTGTAAGCGTCTCTGCTTTTAAAAGCAGTGTCAAAATAACTTCGTTGTTTTGTTCCAGGCTTTGCTTGATCGTAAAGTTTTAATTGTGCCTCAACACATAATTCTTCTGGTGATTTAGAGGATTTTGAACATCCATTTAAAACAGAACTAAACAGAACTCCTAAAATTATATATTTTTTCATATAGTCAACCTACTTTATACAACCCTTTTTATAACTAAAAATTTATTTTTTTTTATAAAATTTTTTATACAAACCCAACATGTTTGTTGAAATTCATCTTTACTACGTACCACAATATGTATGGAGAATTTGTTCATTAGGTTTTGGTAAATCCTCGTATTTACTAATACTTGTTCTTTCTTTGTATGGTTCCTTAATAGCTATCAATAGATCAGACAAAGGTTTAAAGTCACCACTCTCAGCAGATTTTAATACCTGATCAACTATGTGATTACGAGGAATAATGTTTGGATTAACACTTTTCATTAAACTTATTGCCGACTGAAGTGATCTGTCATTATATTTTAATCTATTTTGCCAACGGTCGAACCACTGTCTAAACTGATTGTCGTCAAATATTTTACTGTGTGGATAGGTAGCATTACTTAGGTCACGAAACGTTTTCGTAAAATCAGCATTGTTTTTCTCCATCCAGTCGAGCAATTCATATATAAGTTTTTCATCATCTTTTCTTAAAAAGAACAAACCTAATTTTGACCCCATCATGGCTAGCCATTTCTTCTTGTAAACCACCGAAAACTCATTAATGATCCCCTCCGCGACTGGTAATACTTTTTCAATATTACTCTCAATACCCAATAAAATTGATTCAGCTAATCTAGCCAAATTCCACTGTGCAACTTTTGGCTGATTGTCGTATGCATACCGTCGTCCATGATCTATAGAACTAAAAACTTTATTGGGATCATATGTATCCATGAAAGCACAAGGTCCGTAATCAATAGTCTCTCCAGAAATTGTCATATTATCCGTATTCATTACTCCATGAATAAACCCTACACGCATCCAATGCACAATAAGATCCACCTGTTTTTCCATTACTAATCGGATTAAAGTCAATTCTTTATTATCTTTGTTAATTAGAGATGGATAATGACGTTTTATGGTGTATTCGATTAAAGATTTAATAACATTCTTATCTGATTGAGCTGCTGCAAACTCAAATGTCCCTACCCGTATATGAGAACTAGCTACTCGAGTTAATATAGCACCAGGTAAAACCATTTCACGCATAATTGGTTCACCAGTAGATACAACAGCAAGACTCCTTGTTGTTGAAATACCTAAATTGAAAAGACTTTCAGAAATGATATACTCGCGCAACATAGGGCCAAGGGCTGCCTTGCCATCCCCATTTCTCGAATATGGCGTTCTTCCAGAACCCTTGAACTGAATATCAAGCCTTATTCCGGAAGGAGTAATATGTTCGCCCCAAACATGGGCACGACCATCACCTAACATTGTAAAATGTCCAAACTGATGGCCAGCGTAGGCTTGGGAAAACAAATCTACTCCTTCGGGCAAATCATTACCAGAGAAAATATTTGATTTTTCGGTAGAAGAACTATCGGAAAATTTGAGACCAATCATCTCAGAAAGCTCATCGTTAAAGACAACAATTTTTGGCTCTGCTATCGTTCCTATTTTTGACTTAATAAAAAACTGTTTTGGCAAATTTGTATAGGTAGTATCAAACAAAAATCCATAATCTCTCATAATTTAAATATCGCTATAAATTGTTTATATGATGTAATCTGACCGAGTTAATTAGATGCGATTTTCTGACGCACCGTAATCAGTATAGTTTATTGCATCAGTAGATTGAAATTACTCCATTCATGCCAAGTTGATTATGTGTTTTTCCAGTCCTCACATCTTTTACATGGCAATGTAAATCATCGAATGTGCCAGTCCTTATCGGGACAACCCACCATTCAATTACCGAGTGAGGAAAAACCTCAACCTCTGCAATAATACCTTTTACTTCTGCTATCTTTTTTCCATCCTTGAGAATTTGAACTTTTCTAGTGAAAACTGATTTTGCAAATTTTTTTGAACTGAAATAATGTTTCTCATTCGAATTGTTAAATACCCTAATTTTATAAAGCTTTCCTGTCTCCAAACGAATTCTATTCGGTGAAAAAACATGGACGTTATTAGAACTCTGCATTTCTATTTCAACACTGATTGGCTTCATCATTGTGAAGTCGCCAGCTGCGAATAACGCATTAAAATAACCTAAAAAAGCCGCAATTAGATAGAAGTTCTTTTTCATCATCCCAATTCTAACAGCAGATTGATTGGTTCCATTCAGAGACTACCTCAAATTTACCAGCAATCATTTCTTCCTAAAAAACCTTTCAAACAACAAAACATTAGGATAGAAAGTTTCATTCTTTCCGCACTACTTAATCGTAAATTAAAATCTTGTTTTTGTAAAAAAACGTTTTTCTGATTTAATAGTACCAGACTAGAAATAATATTTGAATACTTGACGAATAGTAATTAAGATTTTTTATCGAACAAGTAGATTAATTTAAAAGAAAATGCAACCTCCTATTTTTTTACCGCATCTACTAGAAATGTAGTTTGACAATGAGCCCCTCTATTATACCTTCTGTACGTCCATAAAAATAAGGCTGGCTTTTTACAAACATGTAAAAGATTTATATAAACAAACTACAGGAACTTTAGAACAAATAATTTTTATTACGGCTTGAGTTTTTTTACAAATTCTGCCAAATTACCCTTTTATAATTAATAATATTAGATAACCATGAAAAACCTTTTTATATCCTGTTTTCTATTATTTACTTACAGTACTCACGCCTCAAACTGGGTTGAAGTTAATCAGTCAAAAGACGCTGTTTTTATTGATCTTGACAGCATAAAAAAAAGTAGTAATTTTTTATTTTATTCAAGCTTAGAAAATATGACGTCCATGGGTTTAAATTCAGTAATTGTAAAAACTAAGGCAAACTGTGCGAAGAGAATGGTTATTGAGTCGATTGCTAGTTACTATGGTCAACCAATGGGGAAAGGCGATTTAATCGAAGAGGAAACTTTGAGCAATATTGGATCGCCAGACCCTGAATCAAAAAGTTTTGCTGTAATGAAATTTGCATGTAGTTATAAAAAATAAAAAAAGATATTGTCTTTGGAAAGAAAATAATTATTAAATTTATCTTTCCACTTCATATTGGTATCTAAACTTCTAAGAATCATGAATAAAAAGATTTTAATCACAGGAGCCACCGACGGAATCGGTTTTCAAACATCAAAGCATCTTATCAGGCAGGGACATCACGTCTTGCTTCATGGGCGTAGTCACGAAAAATTAAATTATCTTAAAAGAGAAGTTTTTAAGTCTAAAGATATCGAAACATATACTGCCGATCTATCGAGTATTGATGCAGTTTCTAGTCTTGCAATGCAAGTGTTGAATAAGCATGCTGAGTTAGATGTATTGATTAACAATGCAGGGGTGCTAAAGGCTTCCAATACAGTTACAGTCGATAGGCTCGACGTTCGCTTTGCGGTTAATACAATAGCACCTTTTCTACTTACAGAAAAACTTTTACCAATTCTTAAAAATTCTGGGAGAGTGATAAATGTCGCTTCTGCAGCACAAATGCCAGTTAATATCGATGCGATTGTTAGCAATGTTACTAGCCTCGAAGATATGGCTGCTTATTCACAGAGTAAGTTGGCTTTAATTATGTGGTCAAAAACTATGTCACATTTAATAAAAGAAGACGATACAGTGTTTGTTTCCGTCAACCCAGGGTCTCTTCTCAATACCAAGATGGTCACAGAAGCATTCGGGATAAAGGGCAAAGACCCGAAAATTGGCGCGGAAATATTAGTACGATTAGCCGTTAAAGAACCCTCTTCAAACATTTCCGGAAAATACTTCGATAACGATAAAAAAACGTTTTCACAACATCATAAAGATGCTTTGAATAAAAAAAAATGTGATGAGCTTATAAAAGTATTAGGTGACCTTGTTTTAAAAAAATGTAAATAATATATTATATACACTTTTACACTAGCCAGATTTAGCAACGTTTCTGGTATAAATTTTTATGAAATTCTATTAAAAAAATATCTTACTAATACAAGCTACTGTTCTCTTGTCATCCAATGAAGACTACATTTATACTCGCAAATGTAAGAATTTTTTTTGTCATGTTTTCTACATCTTATCTGCGCAGTATCTATTCCAGTAAATGGCTTGCAAAGTTTTTTCATTTCATCGATAGGATAACTTTCGGTTAAAGATAATAATCTTCCTTGATAATTATTAGAGGCATTTGGCTCGTAAAAGTCAGTCACATCAGCAACGGCTTGAAATGATATTACCAAAAACAAAATACTAATTTTCTTAAAAACAATATTATCCATGTAATACTTTCTTAAAATTTCATGTGTTAAACAATATACTGTTTATACTCTATTTTCAATATTAGCCTCGAATAAAACATAGTGTGGGTAATAATGTAACGATTGTTTTATAAAAAAGGGTCGCCATTTGCTACAGTACCAGTCTACAAAGAACACACATCAAAAACATTCCAGATATGGCCAAACAATAAAAAGGAGTAATTGAGTTCCTTCTCATTATATTTTACAAACCGTATATTTCTAGATTTTGCCTTTTAATTCGAAAAAAATGGTAGAGTTTCATTCTTCATTTGCTAAAAACAAACATTTTTATGCATAAAAAATGCATATTTCCACTATTTTAAATAACTTATTGTTTCAAAAGGAGCCAACTTGCAGTCGATCAGTAAAAATTTTAAAGAAATTAGAATTAATATCTTAAGTGGGTTGACGGTTGCCCTAGCAATGGTCCCAGAGGCAATAGCATTCGCTCTAATTGCGCAAGTCTCACCATTAACTGGACTTTATGCAGCATTCATGGTGTCACTAATTACCTCTATTTTCGGAGGAAGACCAGGCATGATCTCTGGTGCAACTGGAGCACTCGCTGTAGTAATGGTTGCCTTGGTTGTTGAACATGGTATTGAATATCTATTTGCTACGGTAGTAGTGATGGGGTTTTTACAAGTATTATTTTCAGTTGCAAAACTTGGAAAATTCATTCGTATGGTTCCTCGTCCAGTAATGTTAGGTTTTGTTAACGGGCTAGCAGTCGTAATATTTCTTGCCCAATTTAATCATTTTAAAAATATCGCTAACGATGGTTCCGAAAGTTGGATTTCAGGGCAGCCATTACTAGTAATGCTTTCATTAATTGCAATGACTGTCTCTATTATTTATCTTCTCCCTAAACTAACGAAGGCAGTTCCTTCAACATTAGCAGGAATTGCATTTGTTTCATTATTAGTCTTCTTTTTTAATATTGAAACAAAAACAGTCGGTGACTTAGGATCTATATCTGGAGGTCTACCCTCTTTTCACGCACCACAAGTTCCTTTAAACCTTGATACCTTAATAATCATTTTTCCCTATGCATTAATTCTTGCCAGTATCGGTTTAATTGAAACACTATTGACACTAAATCTTATAGACGATATGACAAATACTCGTGGGAAACCAAACCGTGAGTCAATGGCTCAAGGCTTCGCTAACATCGTAACTGGATTTTTTGGTGGTATGGGTGGTTGCGCAATGATAGGCCAAAGTATGATCAACGTTAATAATGGAGCGTTAAAAAGGTTATCAGGTGTAGTTACCGCTTTCTTTTTAATTTTCTTTATATTATTTGCCTCCGAATGGATCGAAATGATACCTCTTGCAGCCCTCATTGGAGTAATGTTCGTAGTTGCAGAAAAGACATTTGAATGGGGGACACTCCGTTTATTTGGCAAGGTTCCAAAACAAGATGTTTTTGTTGGTCTTTTAGTAGGAGCTGTGACTGTTATTGCAGACTTAGCACTTGCAGTTTTTCTAGGAGTTATAGTTTCTGCTTTAGTTTTTGCTTGGGAACATGCTAAAACTATTAAAGTACAAACGAAAATTGATAATAAAGGTTGGAAAATTTACGAGTTAGAGGGCACGTTATTCTTTGCGTCTATTGCTAATTTTCAAACGTTATTTACACCTGAAGAAGATCCAGATGATATTGTAATTGACTTTAAATATTCTAAGGTTGCGGATCACTCTGCAATTACTGCTATAGATGCTTTAGCAGTTCGATATCAATCATCGGGCAAAAAACTGCATCTAAAACATCTAAGTCCAGATTGTTTAGAGGTACTTGAAAATGCAAAAGGAATGATTGAAGTTAACTTGTTGGAAGACCCTAAATATCACATAGCCGATGACAAACTAGGATAAATAGCTTTCTAACACCATTGACACTATTACAAAATAATTAAAAGGTCACTGACAGACTTGAACGAGAAAAAGGACTATTAATGAGAACGTTTGAAAATTTTACTACGGTATTCATAGGTATAATCAT
>NYVY01000098.1 GCA_002684875.1 Pseudomonadota bacterium | reverse complement strand
AGTAAATTTGGTTATTTAAACATTATTGGTTCCGAAAGCGTTAAGGAATTACTGAAAGGTGGAAAAGGGGTAAACTTAATGAACCTGAAGGAGGGTGATGAAGTATTATCTGCAGGTACTGTGGGGAACAAAGGCCTTTGTTTTCAATGTGAAACAAAAAAAGGTATAAAAAAAGTAATAAGACTCAATAGGGAAAAGTTATTTTCTTTTTTGGGTAAACGGGGTCAGAGAGGGAAGAAGGTTGATACAAAAGCACAAATATTAAATATGGAGTAAGGCTTGAATTTTTTAAATTAATCCCCATCTACTATAGTATATGATTTCCAAGGAGAGTAATAAATGTCAAAGGAAAAGCTAGATTTTCAGACTGAAGTAAGTCAGCTTCTAAATCTAATGATTCATTCTTTATATAGCAATAGAGATATTTTTTTAAGAGAACTTATATCTAATGCGTCAGATGCCTGCGATAAGCTCCGAGTTGAAGCGTTAGCGGATGATACTCTCTACGATCAAAATTCAAAAATGGAAATACAGGTGTCTTTTAACGAGAAAGAGAGAACGATTTCGATAATTGACTCGGGCGTTGGAATGAGCAGAGAAGAAGTTGTCAATAATCTTGGAACAATAGCAAAATCTGGGACAAAGGAGTTTTTTAGTAAGTTATCTGGTGATTCTGCTAAGGACTCAGCTCTTATTGGGCAGTTTGGGGTAGGGTTTTATTCGGCTTTCATCGTGGCTAAGAAGGTAGTTGTAAATAGTCGACGGGCAGGTCTTGATGAGACTGCAGGAGTAACTTGGGAATCGGACGGAAAGTCAGGCTTTAGTATTCAGCCTTTAAACAAAAAAAACAGAGGAACCGAGGTCATTTTACACTTGAGGGAACCTGAAGGTACAGATGAAGATAAGCCCCATGATGATTTACTGTCTCATTGGAAGCTTAGCGAGATTTTATCAAAATACTCAGACCATATTGCAATTCCAATAATGATGAAAAAAAGAGAATGGGATGAAAAGAAGTCTAGTTATAAAGAGTTAGATGAATGGGAACAAATTAATAAAGCAACAGCTTTATGGACAAGACCAAAAAAAGATATTACTAGAGAGGAATATGAAACATTTTTTAAGTCACTCACAAATAGTGACGATGATCCAATAACATACAGTCATAACAGGGTAGAGGGACGATCGGAGTATACCCAGTTGCTTTTTGTCCCGCAGAAAGCTTCTTTTGATTTGTACGATCGCCAACAAAAACACGGGCTTAAATTGTATATAAAAAGAGTATTTATTATGGACGATGCTGAACAATTATTGCCTAATTACTTGAGGTTTATGAAAGGGATTGTAGATTCCAATGATCTCCCTTTAAATATATCTAGAGAAATTTTACAGGAAAGTAGGGATATTAAATCAATTCGGGAGGGCTGTACCAAACGCGTTCTAAATATGTTAGGTGATCTAAGTAAGAAACACCCTGACAAGTTTTTGAGATTTTGGAAAGAGTTTGGTCAATGTTTAAAGGAAGGTTTTGGAGAGGATCTTTCAAACAAAGAAAAATTAGCAAAGATTGTTCGGTATAAAAGTTCTTTTCACCATGGTGAAGAGGATTTTGTTTCATTGGACGACTATGTTGCAAGAATGAAAGATGGACAAGAAAAAATTTATGTGATTACAGGAACCAGTGAAAAAGCTGTGTTGTCAAGCCCACATCTTGAAATTTTTAAAAAGAAAAATATTGAGGTATTGCTATTGACCGATAGAGTAGACGAATGGGTTTTAAATTTTCTTACAGAATATAATGGGAAGGCGGTTCAATCGGTTGCAAAAGGTAGCCTGGATTTAGATAAAATCAAGTCAAAAGACAAAGATGAGAACCCTGATAATAAACCAGGTAATGACAACACAAACAGATTTAAAACCGTTTTGGAAAAAGCGACTAAGGTTTTAGGAGACAGAACGAAAAGCGTCAAATTAAGTGACAGATTGACAGATTCCGCTTGTTGTTTAGTGTCAGAGGAGCATGATGTTAGTGGTCATTTAGAAAGGCTATTGAAGAGTGCAGGGCAAAATGTGCCAGACAGGAAGCCTATTCTTGAAATTAATCCACAGCATCCCTTGGTAGAACAATTGGCCTTGGAGAGTGATGCAGGGGGAGGAGCAATCATTGGTTCAGATGGAAAAAATGTATCAGATGGGATTTCAGAAAAGTTCAGTGATTTAGTTATGGTTCTATTTGACCAAGCGCTGTTAGCTGAAGGGGGCCAACCTATTGATCCAGCTTTATTTGTGAAAAGGCTTAATGGTTTCCTTTTAGAGGGATTATGTAAAAAATAAGGTTGAAAAGTGTTAAACTAATATAAGTTATCCTTTAAAGGCTTATTATGAGTTGGATGGTTAAAATTTTATTATTAAGGAAACAGGTTTTCAATCTTGTCGGGGCCGCTTTTTGCCTGTTAATTATGGTGCCCAACGTTTATGCGGAAGGTAGTATTGATGCTGGTAAGAATAAAGTTTCCATGTGTGTTGGATGCCATGGAATACCAAATTATAAAACCGCATTCCCTAAGACTTATAGAGTACCGAGAATTGCTGGTCAAAGAAGCGGTTACATAATTTCCGCATTAAAAGCATATCGGGCAGGTGAGAGAGGTCACCCGAGTATGCAGGCCGTGGCTGGTTCTATGACTGATGATGATATAGCGGATTTGGCTGCTTATTATGCCAGTCTTAAATAAAACAAACTGTAAGGGTTGACAATGAAATATTCAGCTTTCCGTACCTTTTGGCTATTAGTTTTCCTTTGTAACTGCTCTAATTTGATGGCTTTAAGCCTTACTGAAGCTGAGGAAAAGGCAAATGGTGTGTGCGCTGGTTGTCACGGGAAGGACGGAGTCAATGGTGTTTTACCTTCCTATCCTATTATTGCTGGTCAGCACGAAGATTACTTAAACCAAGCCTTAATGGACTACAAATCAGGCGCTAGAAAAAATGCAGTCATGTCTGGTATTGCAACGACGCTAACAAAAGCTGAAATGAAGGCGTTAGCCAAGTATTTTGCTTCACTTCCTACGCCATTGAATGATAAAAATAGAATAAAGTAACTACCCGCCTATATAGCTCATTTCTATTTTTTTCTCTATAGGCCGTTTATTGTTTGTAAACCTTTCCGCCGAATATTTGTTAACCCTTTCATTCCATACTTGAGCAAAATATTTTTTTAATTGGGTTACTTTCTCTTCGTTTGTTAAGGGCTTATTTAAAATTTCTTTTAACTCGTAGCCTTTGGAGCTAAAAAGACATGTATAAAGCTTTCCATCCGAACTAATTCTAGCCCTAGAGCATGCTCCGCAGAACGGTTTAGTTACTGACGATATAGTTCCGAATGATTCTCCAGTTTTGTAAAGCCAAGTATCCGCTACCTCTGACTTTGCATTTTTTCCTACAAACGAAATTCCAAATTTTTTATCGAGTAACTTTAATATGGAACTTGTCGGAACGACGAAATTCATGTCCCAATTATTAGAGTTACCTACGTCCATAAATTCAATGAATCTGAGATGTATCTTCTTTCTCTTAAAATAATCTGCCATAGGAATAATTTGAGAGTCGTTCACTCCCTTTTTTACAACCATGTTTACCTTAACTTGTAGCCCTGCGTTAACCGATTTATCAATATTGGCAAGAATTATCTCAGGATTAAATTCTTTATCAATCATTTTTTGAAAGATTTCCTGATTTATAGAGTCTAAGCTCACCGTTACCCTATCTAACCCAGCTCGTTTTAAGCTTTTTGCCATATCACCAAGTAGAAGTCCATTAGTAGTTAACGTAACCTCTGGAGAAACTTTATTTATTGTTTTTAGTTTCTTCAGTTCTCGAACAAGGCTACAGATGTTTTTCCGAAGAAGAGGTTCTCCACCAGTTAGCCTTAACTTCTCTACTCCAAGACTCAGAAAAGATTCAGAAATTTGGACAATTTCAGCAAATGATAAAAGCTGACCTCTTGTTAAAAATTTATACTTATTATCAAAGATCTCCTTGGGCATACAGTAGGTACATCGAAAATTACACCTATCGATCAAAGATATCCTTAAATCTTTAACAGTACGCCCTAGTCTGTCACGAATAATTTTATTCATGATGAATATTTTTCTAAAGTAGAAGAAATATCAAACAAAACTTAATCCTTTCTAGTCTCGACCATTGTTAGAGGTTTTTCATCGGAGAAAGGTTCAGATTTTTCCGAACGTTTTATTTTTCGTCCAAGCTGCTGTAATGGTTTTTCAATTTCTTCCGAATTGTGCGGCTGTGTGTCTAAGGTTTCAACTAAATGGAGCCCAGCAGATTTTAATTCTTTTTCTATATCTAATTTACCAGATTTAGCGTTCTTGTCTTGATTGTCTGGTTTTGCGACCATTTTTCTCTCATCAGTTTTTCTAATTTTTGCTTCCATGTCATTGGTATTTTGGTCAATTAAGTTGTTTGTAATAGTTGGTGTTGGAATTCCAAGTTTATCTGTATTATTTTCTTTTTTTGCTGGTGCTTTTTTTCTTTTTTGTGTGTCTTCTTTGTTGTTACCTCTCCTTGTTTCGGACGAATCATGCTTTTTATTTGAACCTGAGTTAGTCTCACGGTCATTAAAGGAACTTTCATCGTTCTGTTTTTTTCTCTTCCGTTTTGCTTTTTCTTTATCTGAATCAACATCTCCGATTCCTGCTTTTGAGGTCTTTTGAAAGGAGTTTTTCTGCTTATTAAACTGCTCTCTTTTTTTTGGTCTTTCCTTAGTATCGTTACGGTCTGATTTATCTATGTTAGGCTGACGCCCAGTACCTTTTCCACCCTCAAACGTATTAGGTTTAGAAACTTCCCTGTTTTTTCTCAGAGTAGACTCTTTCCTTAGAGGTTTTTTAAAGTTTCTATGTTTTTTTTGAGGCTTAGGTTGATCCATTGAATTACTAGCCAGAAATAAATTCCGAAAGAATTCTTTAAGTTTAGAAAAAAACCTGTTCTTTTTGGTTTTTTTTATTCGTGAAGGAGCGGGCGTCTTTGGGGAGAATGAGTCTATCAACGGTTTTTTTGCTGTATTCTGCCCTTGCTCGCTTTGGTAGCTATGTTTTTCATCGGTAAAGTGCTCGGTTAGCTCATAACTAAGCTGAGTTTCTTCTGTTCGTGCATCATCGTATTTTATTCTTTGAATCCTATAGTTTGGCGTTTCAAGTTGCTTATTTGGAATTAGAACGATTGAAATCTTCAGCGTACTCTCAAGGGTGTTAAGGTTTGCTCTTTTCTCATTTAAAAGGAACGTCGCAACCTCAATCGGCACCTGAGCAATCAGTGACGATGTACCATCCTTCATGGCCTCGTCTTGTAGAATTCTTAAAATATGCAAAGCACTGGAATTAATATCTCTAATTACACCTATGCCATTACATCTATTGCAAGTTATGTGAGACCCTTCATTTAAGGCTGGACGAAGTCTTTGTCTCGAGACCTCCATTAACCCGAATTTTGAGATCTTGCCCATTTGAACTCTGGCCCGATCAATATTTAAAGATTGTCTTACTCTCGTTTCCACGTCTCTCTGGTTCTTCTGCATCTCCATATCAATAAAATCAATAACTATTAATCCACCGATATCTCTGAGTCTAAGTTGCCTTCCAATCTCCTCAGCGGCCTCTAAATTGGTTTTTAAAGCTGTCTCCTCGATGTCAGAACCTTTTGTCGCCTTTGCAGAATTAACATCTACAGCTACAAGTGCCTCAGAATGATCAATTACTATTGAGCCCCCTAACGGCAATTGAACAACACGCGAATATGCAGTTTCAATCTGATGTTCTATCTGATACCTAGAAAATAGAGGAACATCGTCTTCATATTTTTTAACTCTAGGTTCCATATCTGGCATTACATGTTGCATGAACTGATGAGCCTGATCAAAAATTTCTTCCGTATCAACTAAGATTTCTCCAATCTCTGGATTAAAATAATCTCTTATAGCCCTAATTACTAAACTAGACTCCTGGTAGATTAAATATGCTCCGACCTGCATCTTTCTGGCGCTGCTTATTGCTTCCCAGAGCTGCAACAAATAATTCATATCCCACTCTAGCTCTTCGATGGTTCTTCCTATTCCAGCAGTTCTTACAATTAAACTCATTCCAGCAGGGATGGCTAATTTGTCCATTATATTTTTTATTTCAGCCCGTTCATCTCCTTCAATTCTTCTAGAAATTCCTCCTCCTTTTGGGTTGTTAGGCATTAGAACAAGATATCGCCCAGCTAAAGATAGATAGCTAGTCAGTGCTGCCCCTTTATTTCCTCTTTCTTCTTTTTCAACCTGAACAAGCAACTCCGTACCTTCTTTCGGTAGGAATTTCGATTTACCATCGTTCTTCTGGTCGCTGGTTTCGAGCTTATTTTTTTGTATTTCTTTAAAAGGCAAAAAACCGTGCCTGTCTTCTCCGTAATTTACAAAGCAGGCTTCGAGACTGGGCTCAACTCTTGTTACTAGCCCCTTATAAATATTCCCTTTACGCTGTTCTTTGCCAGCAACTTCGATATCGAAATCTAAAAGTTTTTGGCCGTCCACCGTTGCCACTCTTAATTCTTCTGAATGGGTGGCATTGAATAGCATTCGTTTCATAAAAAAATCTCCAAACTAGTAGGTCCTTACGACCATCGTTTAGGAGAGACCACAGAATATGCTGAAAAAATTTTTCATATTTAAATGCCGTGACGCACTGGCTTGAATGTGCTCTGTAAATCGTGTCGAGTATTGTTTTAACCTTTCTTAAAACAAATATTTTAAAAAAATAAACACGACGGTAAAACAGATTAAATTGTATTAATGAATGAAAAAACATAGCCTTTAAAGTAGTCTCACTGATAAACTCGGTATGTATTGATGTATAAATGATGGCTCAACATCGTAAGCCTCATATTAATTAATCTAGACTCTAAGAATTTTTTCTTTGAGTTCCCATAGTATAACGTATAAGTTTCAATAATGCTCCTTATAGTAGATTCGGAATCAGAGGGCCAACGGCTAGACAACTTTTTAGTAAAAAAAATACGAAATATTCCAAAATCACGGATTTACCGTATGGTTAGAAAAGGGGAAGTGCGTCTTAACAGTGGGAGAGCCAAGCCCTGCAGAAAACTAACCTTGGGCGATAAGGTTAGAGTTCCTTCGCTGGCAGGGCTAGAAATAAAAGTGAAACATGTTCCAGAAGATTTGGCTACGAGGTTGAATAAGAAAATTAATGAAGTATCAATTATTGCAGATAAACCAGATTTTTTTATTATAAACAAGCCAATTAATATAGCTTCACATGGTGTTAACGGAGATAACCTCGGTCTGTTAGAGTTAACACGCCGTTTATATCCGAGTTTAAACTTGCAGTTAGTTCATAGGCTTGATAAAGCTACTTCAGGATTAATCATTGTCAGTAAAAAGCGCAGTTCCTTGGTTGCCTTTCACAATTTACTTAGAAATGGTGAAATTAAAAAAAAATACTT
>NYVY01000097.1 GCA_002684875.1 Pseudomonadota bacterium | reverse complement strand
TTTGGCAATTGCGAGTTTAATGGCTATGCAACGGCAAGACTGGGGTCAGGCCTCAAATCTGCTTCGGTCCTTAATTGAGCAGCAGGGTGTAAATGCAACTCCATATTCTTACATTATGCTCATAAGAGCGCTTAGATGTAATTTGGAGTATGCAGAGGCCCTTTCAGTATGTATTGATGCTCACGAAAAACACTCGAATCATCCAGATATAGATGCTGAGTTTAGTGTACTTACCTCCATTTTAGGGTTGAAGCCTTATTCGAACGAGGAATTGAAAGAAGAGGACGATGTATTATCGCCTGAAACACTAGAGAAAGAGCAGAAAACAAAAATAGAAGAGATAAAAGAATAACGCAGTGGCAACTTTTTTCCTCTTTAAAAAATGGCATATGATAGCGGCAATTCATTACCAATTTTTTATTGAAAAATTTAAAAAATCTTTTTTTAAGGTCAGTTTTTTTAAAAAAGCTTTTAAAAAGGTTAAATATGATGTTTTTTTTTTGGCATTAAAAATGCTTCTGGTATGAAGAAAGTTACAAATTCGAACAAATGATTTGTGAAGGTTTTGGTTAGGAGAATGTTATGGCTGTAATTAATACGAATACAAAAGCGCTTTTTACTCAAGCTGCTCTTATTTCGACTGAAAGAACACTTTCTAAGTCGATGGAGCAGTTGTCAACAGGGAAGCGCATAAATTCGGCAGGTGATGATGCAGCAGGTATGGCTATTTCTACAAGGATGACTCAGCAAATAAGAGCACTTGAACAGGCAGTGAGAAACGCTGGGGATGCGGTGTCTCTAATTCAGACAGCTGAAGGTGCAACGAACGAAATTACTGATATGTTGCAGAGAATGAGAGAGCTCGCTATTCAAGCAATAAACGACACTAACGCGGGACAAGATAGAAGTTACTTGGATTTAGAGTTTCAGCAATTAAAAAAAGAAATTGTACGTATTGCGGACATGACGGAATGGAACGGTTTTCAATTATTGAATGGAACAGCAGGGGATCAAGTTGGTCCAGACCCAGTTTTTAAAATAAGTTCATCGGGCGAGTTTAATGCAGAAATAAATTTCAGTCCCGTGACAAAAAGTGTATCGGAAAATGTTGCTCAACATGAACTAGTATTTTCAAATGCGTCAGCGGCTAGACAAGAGCTAACGTTCGGGGACTTCAGCTCTGGAACTGGCCTGACGTTTAATATTACTACCCGTGGGGCTTCTGGTTTAGATCCCCTAACTACGGCGGTTCACTTAGGAAGTATTGAACAGACGTTATCATTTGGTGCGGCCAACAATGCTGGGGGCAGTGCAATTTCTATCGACTTAGTCGGGTCTACTTCGACTCAAACATACAGCGCTACAATCTCCTTCGCAGTAACGGCTTCTACATCACAAGCAGTTGCTGCAGAGGCTGTCTCTGCAATCAACGCTGTCGCTGCTTTTACTACTGATGGTAATCTTGCAGTAGATAACGGAGATGGTACCGTAACTATTCAATGGGCGTCTGCAGATACACTAAACACTCAAGCTGCAACCATTTCAGCAGGAGGTACGGGGATCACAATGTCTGGTGGAACCGCTGGAAATGCATTACCAATTAACAATACTTCTTCTGAAATAGCTGCAGTGATCGCTTCAACGTTAAATACTGCTTTTAGCGAAAATAAAATATATCGAACTGCGTCCAACGTATCTGGTAGTTCAGGCGTAACCCTGAATTTTAGAGATAGTGACGGAGCTGCGCTTAACACTATTATGGCAAGCGATACGACTGGCTCATTTGGCAATTTTACCGCTGAAAATACAATCACTACAGCAAATATCTACGTCGGAGGGGTAACTGTATCAATCACACCAGGAACTTCCTCGCACAATGTTGCCAGTGCAGTTCAAACGGCACTACAGGCAAACTTTGCAACCTCATCAGCTACTGAATCAAGAGTAGTAGTTAATGAGGGAAGTGGTTCTTTGACAATTACATACCCAGATGAAAGTCCATCTGTTTCGTTGGTAAGCTACAGCGCTGACACGTTAGTTGCTTTAAATACTACTAGAGAAGTAAATCAAGTTGTAGACACAAGTGCTGTATTTAAAAATGAAGGAAAATTTTTAAAAGCTGGAGAATTAACGCTAGATGCTTCTCCAGGACCTACTCTACAAAGAACCGTTACATTTGGTCCAGCAATGACCGCGTCAGTGCAAAATCTAACTTTTGGGGCCTATAGTGCGGGGACCAATAACACCTTCGAAATCACAACGAAAGGTGGTTCAAGTCAAGATGTATTAGTTACGACTATTAACCTTGGAACAGTTGAACAAACTTTGCAATTCACTGCTCCCACCGCGGCCTCAGCAGACACGATAACGGTATCGTTAACTGACCATAACAGCACAACTTTTTCTGTAGCTATTACCTCTACATTTCACTCTTCAGACTCCGCAAGGGCTGTTGCATGTGAATTTGTAAGTGCTGCAAACGCTTTATTTTCTGCGCAGGGAGTTTCATACAACGCATACGAAACGAGTGCAGGCGAAGTAAAAGTAACATTTAGTAATTCACCGTCAATAACACTTTCCACATTTACTGCTGCTATAACTACAGGAACCGTTGCGTCATCTGGCATTAGTTTGGCAGCAGGGTCGGCTCTACCCCAAAATAGAACTACAGCAGACATATCTTCTATAGTTGCAACACAATTGAACGATAGTTTTTCAGCAAATGGAATACTTCGACAAGCAACCGATTTAGGAGATGGGCTTGTAAAGCTCGTTTGGGCTTCGACAGACAATATTCCACTTACACCACAAGTAACTAACGTTACTACAGGAATTGATTTTACAGCTACTGCAACAACTTTAACTGGAGGAACGATCACTGTTGGAGGGGTTTCAGTTGAGCTTTCAACCACAGCAGGACTAACCGCCTCTAACGTTGCAACTCAAGTTAAAGCCGCTCTTTTTGCAAACAACGACTATAACACCGCTTCGGGTAGAAGTTTACTTGATAACGGTAGCGGAGCTATTACGATTACGTATTCTGCATTAGATGGAGAAGTTGATAACTTAAATGTTATTTCATTTATTGACTCAAGAAATCCTTCAGTATCTGCAACCGTGAACGAAAATAGGAGTTATGGAGACCTTAATGCATCCTTTGAATTGGTTAACGGGGATAGAATTAGTCTTCGTGGTACACCCAATTTCTCAGCTGGAACCGTGCATTTTGCAAAAGATTCTGTAGCTCAGCAGGACACTTTTACAATCTCGGGAGATTATCAGGCAGGAGATTCTATAGAATTTAAGATAGACACTGAGTCATTCTCATATACTGTAACTAGCGCAGATGTCGCAAGCGCTGGCGGAACTTTCAGCAATGCACTTGCAAATAAAAATATTGTTGATAGCATCGCGGAGGCAATGACCGAGAACGTAAATATATCAGACATAGTGTCAAGTTCAGTTGCTCGTGACATGGACATTATTAATGATGACCAAACATTTTTAGTATTGACTGCATTAGAACCTGGTAAGAAATTTTTAGCAAGTAGCATTTTAAATAGATCGACTGGTAATAGTACTAGTCTCATTTCAAGTGAGACAACAAGAGCAAATATAGATGCGGGTTCTAACCATTTAATAATATCAGAAGACTTAACTATAAATTTACTGGGTAGCGATGGAGAACCTGAGTCATTCAAACACAGGGGACCTAAGGTTATTATGGATTTGAACAGAAGTTTTTCTGAGTTAACTGCTTTACGTTCAAGTGACCTTATTATAAACGGCCAAACAGTAAATTTATCTCTAGCGAAAGATGATGAAATATCTCCAGTTGGTGTAAATAGGAGCGGAAGTGCGATTGCTAAAGCTGAAGCAATTAATCGTATCGCAGATGATACTGGGGTGAGAGCCGTAGTTGGAAAAACTGTTTTGACAGGCCAGTCAATGGAAGCAGGTGGAATTGTGTCTGGAACCCTGGTTATAAATGGGTTTACATCTCCTGTTATTAAAACCGTTGAAAATAACATCAGAGAATCTAGATCAGTTGTTGTTGAAGCTATTAATAGAATGACAAAAGATACTGGTGTAATTGCTTTCAACACTAACGATGACTACCAAGGTGTAAGACTAGAGGCGACTGATGGTAGAAATATCGAAATTGCTTTTAATACAACTGCGGAAGATCTAGTTTTTGCAAAAAGAACAGGTCTTAAACAGGGTATTCAGTCAGGCGTTTACGCATTAGAATCAAAGTATTCAGAAGATCCTCAGTATGCAAATAATCGAGAATTTAATAATCCAATAACGTTGGAATCTAGTACAACTGGTGTTATAGAAAGATCTGGTTTAGTTAGCGGCGTTTATGGTGATAATATAACAACGTTAAATAACAACTTGAGAGATTCGGTTCCTCCAGCCTCATCTCAAGTAAGTAAATTTAGTATCTCTGGAACATTGTCAGCAGCAGGTGCAGAAACTTTTTCTGTAACGGTTAACGGCAAAAACAAATCATACACAACAGAGTCTGGGGACTCTGTTCAGGACGTTAGAGCTGCACTGATTGATGCAATTGAAACTGACCCAAGTCTCGGAATAACCGTACTGGCAAATTATGGAAATACCTTGGATGAAGTATATGTTACTGCAAAAAATCCAGGAGTTGAGTTTACTGCTACAGTTTCAACTAACTCTGAAGATGCATATATTGATGCAGAGGTTGTTAAGGAAAATTTTCAGGCTCCTACAAGGAAATTAAATAATGGAGACTTAATTATTAACGAAGTAGAAATAAGAGGTGCTCGTAGTGAAGACGATGAGAGATCAGTTGAGGTTTCAACTGGAAGTAGAAAAGACTCTAGCGCAATTGCATTAGCCAGTGCTATAAATTCCCACTCCGACGAGACAGGTGTTAAGGCTGAGATTGTAGGGGCTAAAATTGCGGGTTCTACTACAAATACTGGTTTTCCTGGAGTTTTCCCAGCAACCGGAGACTACGATTTATTCATCAATGGAATAAAAGTTGAGGTGCGCCTAACACAAGACGAACCCGCAGATACGAGGAGAAATAATGTAGTTGAGGCTATAAATCTTCTCACCCATACACATGGGATAAAAGCGTCTAACAATAACTCAGGGGTAACTTTAGAGTCAGCAGATGGAAGGAACATGTCTGTATGGTATGACGGGTCTGTTCAAGGCCTTTCGGCAGCTAGTTTTGGATTAGACCAAGGCGAAGCAGTAGCACAAACGTCTACGATAACTCTTGAGCAAGCGAGCGCAGGAGCAACCTTAGTTAGCGGAACAACAGTTGCAGTTACTATAAATGGGGTTCGAGTAGAAGCACAGGCGAGCTCTACAAGTTATGAAGCATTTTCAGATAGTCTAAAATTAGCTATTGATGAGGCTGCAAATGATAATCCATCTGCATTCGCAAATATTAGTGTAAACATAGATCCTAACTCTAAACTAATTACACTAAAGTCAACCAACCCAGGTATACCGTTCGATATATCAGGAGCTTACAGCACAACAGAACAATTGAACTTGACAATTTTGAGTACAGTAGAAAACTCGCTTGGGAAAAATGAAGTTAGCGGTATTAGAAACGCTAGTGCCTCTTCTCTTGGAGCTAGAACTGTTTACAGTAATATTAAGTTAATTTCAGAGGAAGCGTTTTCGGTCAAGCCAGGAGATAATGGGTTTGGTCCTAATTCTAATTTTTCTGAGATGGGGTTCGTTCAAGGAGAGTTTGGAGGAGAAGCTACAGTCGATGTCTCGCCACCAAGGGTTGGTAGATTGACTTTTCAAGTAGGCTCTCGTGCTACACAAGTAATAACCATCGACCTAGGTGATTTTGGAAAGGGGGGGCCAATTACAAATGATGTTACTGGGGACGTTGATGAGTCTTTGGAACAAATGGTAAATAGAATAAACTCCAGGGATAGTGCGGAGGGTGTACTTGAAAGATTAGACGCAGTAATGGACAAGGTTAACGCTAATAGGGCAAATATGGGGGCTGTGATTAATAGACTTACACATGCTATTGATAACCTGTCAAATGTTTCTACCAATCAATCGGCTTCAAGAAGTCAAATAATGGATGCTGATTATGCGAAAGCTAGTACTGAATTAGCGCGAAGTCAAATACTACAACAAGCAGGTACAGCAATCTTAGCGCAAGCGAACGCTAGCCAGCAGGTTGTTCTTCAACTACTGAATGGTTAGTACACCATGAATACATATATAAAAAAACTTTATAGAAAATAATGTAGTATAAAAATATGGATATTCATAAAAAAGTTGAAATTCAAAGAGTTACTGGAAAAACTGAAAAGGGGGCTCCTTGCCGAATTTGCAGATTGATTCGTGTGTATCTTTTATTTGCTATTCCCACTTTAGCTTTATTTTGGCTAGGGGTTGATTTTGGAGTGGGTGATATCGATGCACAAGACTTGGTGGTTAAAGTGGTTTTACTTGTTCTTTTCTTTTCAATTCTTCGCAGAATTTATTTAGACTTTTTTAGGAGTGGGAGATAGATCAAGAAGGAAAGAAGATTCCAGACTGTTGGTCTTGTGCTTTTTTCTCAATAACTTGGGACAAGAAGTTTCCTTACGGTTGTGAGTTGATGGGGTTTAAAAGTAAAGTCACTCCCTGTTTGGACGTTGTAAGGTTTGACGGTAAACGATGCCTTGGTTTCGTAGAAAAACAGTTAACTTTTTCTGAAGCTTCTGGCCAGTTAAAACGCAAAAGAAAAGTAAATTTTCTTGCTTAAAAAAAGGAGTTTGGTTTGTGTCTTTAGCATTGGTCTAAGTGTTTAAACTTTAGCGCTAAAAACAATAAGACGATAGGAATTCAAACTAATTTTAGTATCAAATAATAGTAAATAAATGCAAAAAATCTTACTGGTAGTGGTTGGTTAGAAAGCGGGTTTTTTTACTATTTCCCTATATAAATAAATTTATGTACATTAAACAAGAAAATTTATATGTTGAATTTAATGAATTAACGAAGTTAATAATGCTGGTTTAGAACTGATATTTACTTTTCTTATTGTAAATTTTTATCTTTAAACTATATAATGAGCGACCTATCCATAACAAACATGCGCACATTTTGTTTACCATCACTAAAGCAGTTAAACTGTAGATACGATATAAGGATTGAAGATTAGAAAATGAAAAGGGGCGAATTAAAAGTAAAAATATTTGCTGACGGTGCTGATGCTAATAGTATCTTCCAGTTTTCTAAGTTGCCAGATGTTAAGGGGTTTACAACAAACCCTTCCTTAATGCGGCAGGCTGGTGTTACAAATTATAAGAAATTTGCAAAGGAGATTTTGGGTATAGTAAAAAGTTTACCTGTCTCTCTTGAGGTGTTTGCAGATGATATGGATGGAATGTACGAACAGGCAAAAATAATATCTAAGTTAGCAAAAAATGTTTTTGTGAAAATTCCAATTGTAAATTCAAAAGGTGAATCAACAAAAGAAGTAATCGCTTCTTTAGGAAAAGAAGGAATACCACTAAATCTAACTGCTATAATGAACGCGAATCAGGTTGATGGATTGCTTTCGTACATTGATGCTGACTTCAGGATCATTCTCTCTGTTTTTGCAGGAAGAATTGCCGACACGGGATGTGACCCGTGTCCTATCGTAAAGTCCACGGTAAATATGGTCAGGAACTTTAAAAAAATTGAAGTGTTATGGGCAAGCACCAGGGAAGTTTATAATGTAGTTCAGGCTGAAAATGTTGGTTGTCATATAATTACAATGCCTTATGCCTTTATAAAAAAATTACAGCTTTTTGGTAAAGATTTAAATGAGTATTCACGGGAGACTGCTGAAACATTTTTCTTAGACGCTAGAAGTTCTGGTTATGAGATTTAGCATATTTGAAATACATATAAAAAAACTTTATAGAAAATAATGTAGTATAAAAATATGGATATTCATAAAAAAGTTGAAATTCAAAGAGTTACT
>NYVY01000096.1 GCA_002684875.1 Pseudomonadota bacterium | reverse complement strand
GGATTTATTGCAATAACTCTTACTCCAATGTTGTGTAAATTTATTTTGACCGTAAAAAAAAATAATTCTTCGCCCGTTTTTGACAATGTGAAAACTTTTCGAACTGATAATATTTATAATAAAAAAGATTTTTTTAAAAGTTGGCAAATTAGATACGGAATTGTGTTGCGTTGGCTTCAAAAAAAACACTTATCAGTGGTTTGTTTCACTTGTGTATTTTTGTTATTAGGGGTTTTTTCTTTTATAGATACAAAAAAAGAATTGGCTCCGATCGAAGATCGAGGCTTAATTGTATTGTTATTTAATGCTCCTGAAGGAAGTTCCATTGAATATACGAACGAAAACTCTTTTGTTATTGAAGATTTACTGTCGAACATACTGGAGTCTGATAAATATTTCGTAATTTCTGGCAGTCCTACTGTGAATAAAGGTGCTGCTTTTTTCAGGCCTCTACCGTGGGAATTAAGGGACCGATCAGTGAAAGAAATTGCGTTTCAATTAAACAAGGAACTAGCTGCAGTCGCTGGAGTTAGAGCATTTGCAATTTTACCTCCAGCATTTGGCCAAAGAGCTCGTTCTAGGCCGATCCAAGTTGTAGTTTTGTCATCAGGATCGGTTAGCGATCTCGAATATTTGGGAAATCAATTTGTAAACAAACTCTCGGAAACTGGAATGTTTACGGGAATAGATTCGGATTTAATGTTAAATAAACCAGAAATCCGTATCACAATAAATCGAGAACTTGCAGCTGACTTAGGAATAAAAATTGAAGATTTGGGAAAGACTCTGGAAAGCCTACTAGGAGGACGTTTGATTACACGTTTCAGAAAAGAAAATTATCAGTATGAGGTTATAGTGCAGCTGATATCGGATGGTAGATCTAACCCTAACGACATCGGGTCAATAAATATTAAAACAGCACAGGGGGAATTGGTACCTTTATCTAGTATAGTCGAATTAGAAGAAGGTGTTGGTCCACGTGAACTCAATCATTTCTCTCAAAGGCGCGCAGTAAAAATATCCGCTGGGTTAAACGGTACGGTATCAATAGATGAGGGATTAAAAAAAGTTATTGAAATATCTAAGAATGTACTTCCAGAAGATGCACAGTTAGACTTTGACGGACAATCCAGAGAATATTTTGAAGCAAAAGATACACTCACATTTGTTTTCTTTCTTGCTATTATTTTTATTTTTCTAGTCTTGTCAGCCCAGTTTGAAAGTTTTGTACAACCTGTGACAATATTGATGACAGTCCCTTTAGCCCTAACAGGAGCGATATTAATAGTATGGACGGTTGGGGGAACTATAAATGTATATTCTCAAATAGGGCTGATAGCCCTAATTGGTTTAATTACCAAGCATGGTATTTTAATAGTAGAATTTGCTAATAAGTGTTTGGCAAATGGGATGACAATTGAAGCGGCTGCAGTCAAAGCTGCTAGTTTACGTTTTCGTCCAATACTTATGACAACAATATCTACAATTTTCGGTGCAATTCCACTCGCTTTCGCAAGTGGTCCAGGATCAGAAGCAAGAGAGGAGATAGGATGGGTTATCGTTGGGGGAATGAGTCTAGGTACATTTTTGACTTTGTTCATACTACCGTCAATTTTTGTTTGGGTGAATAAATGCGTTTTGTGGTGCTCGATACGGAAACAACTGGATTGAATGTTGAGGAAGGACACCGTGTTATTGAAATAGGGTGTGTTGAATTACGAGACAGGGCAGTTTCTGGTAATGAATATTATCAAAAAATTAATCCTATGAGAGATGTCGATCGTAGTGCTGAAGAAATTCATGGGATGAATGCAGAAAGTTTAAAGGAATTTCCTGTTTTCAAAAACGTAGCAGATGAATTCTGTAACTTCATTGCTGGATCCACTTTGATTATTCATAATGCTGATTTTGATAGACGTTTTTTAGATGCAGAGCTGAACAGATTAGCACGACCAAAGTTAGAAGATATTTCTTGCGAAATCATTGATACACTCAAACTTGCTAGGGAACTATATCCTATGAAGAGGGCATCCTTAGATGCATTGTGTAATAGGTTTGGGATTGATAGAAGTATGAGAGATCTTCATGGAGCATTGCTTGATGCCAGATTATTGGCGGAAGTTTATTTATCAATGACTCGTGGACAAGAGGCGCTAGGAATTGAAGAAAACATTGAGGAAACGAAAATTGACAATTTATCTGTATCAGAAAGGAAACAAATAAAAGAGATAAAAGTTGTCAGCGCCACTGAAAATGAGATTGTATGTCATGACAAGTATTTGGAACGAATGCAAAGATTGGAAAACTCTTTACCAATCTTTAACAAGGATAATGACGATGAAAATTCAATTTAGAAGAAGAGGTTTAAGCTATTCGCTATTAAAAGAAGAGGTAACGAGAGTAATAGAACCAACTGAAACTGAAGATATTATCGAAAAACCATTTCTTATTCGAATTCTAGATGGACTCCCTACAATAATTTTTGAACCAGACGGCTTATTTGTCGATAACGCAAGTAAAAATGTTGGTCCATGGGTACGCCCTAACTTTTTATTCGTACTCAGAAGAGATGGTGATGCTGGAAGAGCTGTTTTCGTAGATAAGTTCAACAGGAGTTTAAGGAATGATTGAGAGAAAAACTAATTTATTTAGTATCCTTGGGGGGGTATTTTTTTCTGTTGGATTGATGTTATTTTATCTAGATATTTCTAATAGCGATTTGAAAAGCACCTTGTTATTATTTGTCTATTCAACAGATTTATTTTCTTTCTTTGGTACTAAGGCAATCGTTTTTTTTTCTGTTGTGTGTTTCTGCTTAGCATACCTTTTTGTGGTTACTGTATTTTTCTTCAACAGAAATAGTTTTAGTGTAAGCAAATCTGAGGATAAAATAGGGGCTTCTGGAAAAAAAGGAAGTTTTGTAGGAGAGCATCCTAACAATTTTGAGAATAAAGAGCACCTAAAAAATCAAGTAGAAAAATTAAATACTAGTATTAGCAAGGCACGTCACGACTTGTTTAATTTGATGCTGGATATGAATGGGATTCATTCAGCTGACGATGCTCAACGATCGCTGGAGTATCTTGAAGAGTCTGCATCGATTCTTAAATCTATGAAGAACATAGTAAACCATGATTAAAAAACCACCCTCCAAGTTTAGTGATGATGATTTCGATTCCGAGTTAAGAGATTTGATTCAAGGTATATCGAAGATCAAAGATGCAAAAGAAACTCTAAAAAATAATTTTACAAAAACAGAAAACAGAACAAATGAAATAAAAAAAGAAGTCGCTCCTTCTTTAATCTCTCCTAATTATAAGAAGCAACAATTCAGGCCTGAGGCAGCCCTTTGGCTTGCCTTAACATCCTCCCTGTCAGCATCACCATCTCAAGAAGTGGGAATTCGTTCTCTGGCAAATTTGTTAGGAGCACATCTTATTAAAAGGAGGGCTAGAGGGTTAGGAAGTAGTTTCAAAGAACTAGAAGGAATAACCGTATCTCCAAGAGTAAGAAATTTTATCATTTCACTTGGGGAGAGGGGGGGCTCAGTAGAAGAAGTTTTTGGAGTATGGATAAAGTTTTCAACTAATTTAGAAAAAGAAAAATTAATTACGTTGGGAAGCTGTATTTGGCCAGCTATAACTTTTATAGAAAAAGGAAGTAAAAATTTTCTACTTATACCAAGGTTCCCTGAGAGAATGCCCGTGAAAGTTTTTGTTCATTCAAAGGTTGGAAAGTGTGCGAAAATTTGTGAAGATGGGTATTTAGCTTTTATATTTTGGCTGGATACTGGTCTAAACTTTGAAGAAAATATCAGCGGTCTTGCTTATACAGAAGAAGGAATAGTGCCAATTTTTAGAGATTTATAATTTTTTAATTAAGACTAAAGAATTTCTCCCTTCAGAAACATTCGGCATTTTATCCACAGGAAGGGTAAATGTTGGGTCACGAACAAATCCATGCTCTAGAAACCAATGCTCAGCTTGGGTCGTTAGTACAAAAACGTTTTTTACATGTTGTTCCTTAGCTTTATCAATAATGAACTCTAATAATCTTTTTCCTTCTCCTGTATTTTGATACTTTGAGTGAACTATTAAACAAGAAATTTCACTTACTTTTTCTTCGCTATAGGTATTTAAACAAGCACATCCGTAAATCTGACTATCGTGATCTAGGACGTAATAATTGACTATATCTCTTTCGATATCAACTCTACTTCTTTTAGTAAGTGTACCACTGCTTTCGATAGGTTTAATCAGATCTAAAATAGAATTTATATCTTGAGGACCAGCTGGTCTAATATTTCTTAATTGGTCACGAGCCACCATGACTCCCACTCCCTGTCGAGTGAACAACTCAATTAAAATTTCCCCATCTTTTTCGTAGGGAAGAATATGGATGCGTCCAACGTTTTTATCGCATGCTCTTTCAGAAAGTTTCAAAAGTTTATTTAGAACAAAAAATTTGGTTTTTATTGCTCCAGCATTGGATTCTAAGTGATCCCGTGAAAGCTCATTAATTTCGGAAATAGGGTATTGAGAAACATCAAGTGTATCCGTTATAAAAATTAGTTTATCTGCCGACATAGAAATTCCTATCTCTGTTGCAAGTTCTTCACTATCTAGAAGGAAAGTTTCACCTGTTGCAGAATAACCAATTGGGGAAAATAAAACGATAGAATTTTTTTCTAACTCGGTTTTTATAGATTTTGTATCAATTTTTCTTACTACACCATTTTTCACTAAATCAACCCCTCTGTAAATACCTCGAGGCTTAGCATTGACAAAATTTCCACTCACTATTTTTACATCAGAAAGTGTTATTGGAGCATCAGTTACGCTGGTGGAGAAGAGAGCTTCTAAATTAAATCTCATTATACCAGAGGCTATTTTCATGCATTCGACAGTAATTTCATCAATGATATTGTGACCATTTATCTCTGTAATAGTTTGGTTTCTTATTTTTAATTCCTTTTCAAACAAATCTTTTGGATCAAAGACAATTACAATCTTTACACCGATACAACATAGAAAAGAAAGGTCCTGAATTAAGTTTGAGAGAGTAGAAGGTGGAAAATTTCGTTTTGAAATAGAGACGATAAATATTTTATTTCGAAATAAATAAATATATGGTGCAGCATTCCTCAACCAATCAACAGTGGAATTGATAGTTTCTTCATGATATTCTTTGTCAAAATCAGCCATGGTGCTTTTTGCGATGGGCAACTGTAGTCAGGTAAGTGTTAGTCTAGTGTAAGAGCAGATTTAATAAAAAAGGTAGTTTAAATCACTTTTAAATGAAATGAAATAAAAAAATGAAAGAGACTCTTGAAATAGGTTTGTTAATAATCGGGGATGAGATATTGTCTGGAAAAAGAAATGATAAACATTTCTCGCAATCCAAAGAAATCTTGCATGAAAAAGGGTTGATAATTGATTGGGTATTTTACGTGAGGGATAACCTATCAGATTTAGAGAAGTTTTTGAGAATGACATTGAAAAGCAATGCTACAGTTTTCAGTTTTGGTGGAATAGGTTCAACGCCTGATGACTTGACTAGGCAGGCTTGTGCTAACGCGCTAGGTGTTCAGTTGGAACCTAATGAAGAGGCTATTGATTTAATAAAAAAAAGTTGTGAAAGTAGGGGTATGGATATTACTTCAGCGAGATTGGAAATGGGCAATTTTCCAGAAAATTCAGATATCATTCCAAACGAGGTAAATGGATTTCCTGGCTTTTCAATGAAACGGCATTTTTTTTTCCCAGGATTTCCCAACATGGCAAAACCGATGATGCAGTGGGTTTTAGAGGAAAAATATTCTGGATATTTTTCAGATTGTGGTGAGATTGAGTTTTACTTTAAAGTTTCCAACTTGTTCGAATCATCAATTAGTGATTCCTTGAAATCTTTGGAAAAAATATATTCGTTAGTTTCGTTTTACAGTCTGCCCAGTATATCGAGAGAAAAAATTGATAAGGAATCAATAAGCTTAGAACTGGGAATTAAGTACAGGGGAGAGAATTTTAAAATGCATGATGTTCAAGCTTGTTTTGAAGGAGCAAAAAGGGATCTAAGACAAGAAATTAAAAAATTAGGAGGAGTGATCTTGGAAGAATCAATCGAAAAACGATAATTAAAATAATGGCCCATCTTTTGCTTTATTAGTAGTAAAGAACTGTACAAGGCATATGAGCTCGTTTATTAAACTTCATCGCATAATAGCAACCTTTGTTGTATTTTTTTGTTTTATTACTATTAGTAACAAGGTTTTTGCAGGCGCTTCTTATCATACTGTTAGAAAAGGAGATACTCTTTCCGAACTATCAAGACAATACAGAGTAAAGGTAACGAATTTAAAAAAATGGAATAACTTACGATCTAATCTTATAGTTGTAGGACAGAAGCTTCGCTTAAGAAATTTTTCACGTAGGACGAAAACCAATACCTTCTATCGGGTTCGTCCTGGCGATACCTTGTCACAAATTGCGCAAAAATATCGAATTAAAGTTAGAGAGTTAAAAAAATTTAACAAACTACGTTCGAATATTATTTTTGTTGGGCAAAAATTAAGAGTAAGGAATCTATATACAGAAAAATCTGTTGCAACCTTGTTAGGGTTAAAGAAAAATTCAGACTATTTAGGATTGAATTCGAGTGCTGCCATTGTCATCGACCAACAGACAAATCAGGTGTTATTTGAAAAAAATGCTGATGTAGCCCTACCGATAGCGTCCCTGACAAAGCTTATGACAGCTTTGCTTGTGATAGAAAATAATTTAGATCTAGGGGAAACAATAGAAATTACCAAGCAAGAGGCAAATTTAGAAAGATATAATTTTTCTAGACTCAAAGTAGGGAGTAAGTTCTCTCGAGAAGATTTGTTACATCTTGCATTAATGTCTTCAGAAAACAGAGCTGCCCATGCTCTCGGAAGAACCTTTCCTGGAGGGGAAAGGGCATTTGTGAACGCAATGAATGTTAAAAGTAAAATTTTAGGAATGTGGACAACAAAGTTTACCGAGCCCACTGGGTTAAATAGCGGAAATATTTCAAGCGCAAGAGATTTAGCAAAGCTAGTTGATGAATCCTCAAGAATTCCACTGATTGAAAAATTTTCAACTTCGAAAAGTTCAAGAATAAGAATTCATAATGCAATACATAAATTTAAAAACTCTAACTCATTAGTAAGAAAGGGTTCATGGAATATTTTAGTTTCAAAAACTGGGTTTATAAAACCATCTGGGAAGTGTTTGGCGATGATTGCTAAGGTGCGAAATAACCCGTATATAATTATTACGCTAGACGCAACCGCATCTAGTAACAGAACTAAGGATGCTAAAAGAATTTTCGCTTGGTTGTCTGCCCATAAGACAAGGTCGAGATTGTCATTATCGCAAAGCCTTTAATCTAACCAATGTTTATGTCCCTGTTAAAGAGATGGACTCGCGAACTATTTTGGGTCCTTCAAAAACTAACCCAGTATAAATTTGCACTATATTAGCACCTGATTCTAATCTTTTTAGTGCATCGTATGATGTCATTATTCCTCCCGAGGCAATTAAAGTAATTTTTTTATCAAGCAACGCTGATAGTTTTAATAAGCAAGAGAGCGACTGGTTTCTAAGTGGTTCTCCAGACAACCCACCCTGTCTCGATCCGTTCCGTGTAACCTCATGATTTTTGGTTGTATTAGTTAAGATTACACCATCAACACTTAATCTATTGAACACGATAGACATCCGTTCCATTTCAAGATCAGTATTGTCGGGTGAGATTTTGTAGTAAACAGGTTTGTTAAGTTTGAACTTTTTGGTTAACTTAGTTTGTATCAACTGGATTTTAACAATAAGGTTCTCTAAATGATTTATCGATTGAAGGTCTCTAAGATTTTTTGTGTTTGGAGAGGAAATATTTATTACAAAGTAGTCTGCCACTTCCCAAAATGCATTAAGACCCTTATCGTAATCTTTAAATGCGTCTTTTAT
>NYVY01000095.1 GCA_002684875.1 Pseudomonadota bacterium | reverse complement strand
CCGTCCAGCATTATCACGGAACACCAACTCCGCTGTATCTGCATCAAATGTTACCGTGATGTTCGATAAATCAGCGGTGGCAATAGCACTTCCGGTATTCGGATTGTTGATGGTATTATCCGAGGCTCTGACAGCTGTTTGGATTGCAGATGCGAAGTCAGCACCGGTAGCTAATCCTCCTGCAGCACTACCGTTAACGTCTATTGTTAGGTCGGCAGACCCATTGACCCCATCAAGCGTGAATGCGAAGAGGTTGGTGTTGTCTGCGGACAAATCCTGGCCGAAAGTCGATGTATTCAACTGAAGTCGGGTTTCCGAAAAGTATGCGTTTTGACTTGCCAGGATTTGCGCAGCACCTGGTTCGTTAATGGGGGTAACAGTAACAAATCCATGAGTACTACTATAGTTTTCAACTGCTAAAGCCCTTCCTTGTGAGTTGCTAACTATTAACTGATCACCAGAAAATGTAACCTCAAACTCATTCAAATCAAAGGAGCTGTCTGTATCATCCAAGGTGGCGATACCAGTAGTCAGGGCAGCAATCACTGAACCTTGAATCGTAGCATCATCAAGGCCATTAAGTTGTAGATCGGTAAAGCTAGCATAGACATCGCCCGCTCCATTAGTAATTTGAAAAGAGTACTGAGCCGTTGATCCAGTTCCAACTTTGTCAGAGAATCGCATGGAAACAGAAGAATTCTCAACATTCCCACTGAAAGTGGCAGTTGCCATAGTGGCTGGGTCGCCTGTAGCAACTGAAAGAAGGATTGGTTCATTAACCCCTTCCGCTTGCGAATCAGTTACTGTATTAAACAGTACCTGACTGTCACTTTGGGCTGTATACCCAGACAAAGCAACCTTTCCGCCGGCGGTGTTAGTGGCTACAAGAGTATCTCCACTAAAAGCAAACGTTAAATTATTTCTGGTTGTCTGATTGGCAAGCAATCCTCCAGCGTTTACCGCGTCAGTGCCAAACATCGTTCCGTCACCAGCACCCTGTGTTACTTTTATACGCCTTCCACTTTGATCTGTTATTTGTATCTTATCTGCACTGCTAGCAGCGGCGCCAACACGTGCATCAAACAATCTTTCTAATTCTGAGTCAAGAGCAGTAACTATCTGCGTCTGACTAACAGAGGATGAGTCTAATCCAGAAGTAGAAATTAACTTGTCTCGCAAATCAATCTGCGTTGTTGCTCCGCCATCGACCGAAATAGCAAATCTCACCTTACCATAATTAGCTGAATTGGTAAGGTCCAGTGTACCGCTGATCGAGGAGGAAAATGCGTTAGCACCAGTAATAGTTGTATCAGTTTGACCAGTTGCAGCACTCAAATTCAGGGCAGCTTCGAAAGCATCCTTACTAACAGAGTTGGTCATATCAACCGTGAGTCCTGTAACTTGGGCGGTAAGTCCAGAATTGCTGTCAACAACTTTAAATGTATAGGCATCCTGCCCCGAGTTGTTGAGAAACTCAAGATTTACAACAGTTTGTACTGCCGCGGTACCAGCAGCGGTCGCTCCTCCTGATGTTACCGTGGTTGTGGAACCCACATTCGAAGAAGAACTTGAAACGGAAGCAGAATTGGAGGTCGCAACTCCAAGAACACCGGAATTCATACTGCCAATTGAGATATTCATTGTTTGACCAGCATTCGCACCAATTTGAAAAACCTTGCCGGAATAGCTACCATCCAATACATTAATCCCGTTATATTGGGTGGTTGATGCTATTCTATCAAGCTCAGTTGATAGCTGATCTATTTCGTTTTGTAAGAATGTCCGATCTGCATCGCTGTTGGTATCACTTGCGGACTGAATAGCAAGTTCGCGCATCCTTTGGAGAATAGAGGTTACTTCTTGCATCGCTCCTTCAGCAGTTTCGACTGTAGAAATCGAATCGTTGGCGTTCTTTATCGCAGATTGTAATCCCCTGGTTTGTGAATCCAACCTTGTGGCAATTGCAAGCCCAGTTGCATCATCGGATGCAGAGTTAATTCTTTTACCAGTGGAAAGTCTCTCCATAGCTGTTGCCAGTTTCTGACTGTTCTTGGTAAGTGTATCTTGTGCGATTAACGACTTAATATTTGTATTAATGACCGACATAAATATCTCCTAAATTCTCCTGAATGTTCAAAACAAAACTTTCTTTTGTTATATTTATACAACACTTGAAACTAAATTACAACGTTTGATTACTATTTGCAACACTTTTTTTAAACTTTATAGAAAATCATCTAAAAAAACTCCTTTTAACTTTTCAAAATTGTGTGCCAACTTCAAAACAGCTTCACTCGGAATCTGTCTTACTAGCTCACCCGATTCCTTTCTCTTTACCGTCACAACAATGTCATTAGCAACTTTATCTACAGAAAAGCCAAGCTCACTCTGTAGCTTAAAAAGCTCTTTATTTATTTCCTCAACAGCTTCACGAACTCTTTCCTCATTTAATTCGCGACTTAAGGCTAATGATTTGCTAAATTCTGACGATACATCTTTTAAGGAAGGGGAGGATTTCTCTGGAACAGAAGTTGACGCAGAAACAGAAGGTTTATCAGGTGATGCCACATCAACTGCTTTCGATAAACCCTGGTTTCTCTGATTTTGTTGCGGATTAATTAATAGTCCGCGAATATTTTCTAATTTATCCATACCCATAACCCTTTTTTTTGAATGTTCTTCGACATCCTTAAATCTGTACCTCTTAGGTATTGAGTCGGATACACTTTAAAAAACTTTAGAAAAAAATTACATTTTTTTTATTTATTTTTTAAAGCATTGATTTATTTGAGTCTTATTTGGAATACATCGACAACATGGCGTCAAAAGAGCCCTGCAAACTAGTTCGTGTCGTGTTGTATTGATTTACCAAGGAATCCATTATAGCGAACTGCCTGGTATATCGTTCGAGCAACGCCTCATAGCGCACCTGGAGCTTTGACAGGTCCTCTTTGTATCGAGTTTTATCAGATTCAGCAGTATTAGTCTGTCTCTTTACGATACCTGTAGTAGAGAGCATTTCATCAAGCTTTTTGACACCATCCCCAGCAATTCCTCGATTGGTATCAGCTATTCCTGCATTTCCTCCGAAAAGAGTTACCACCTCATCAAATTTGTTTTCCAAGGAATCGAAAAGCTTATCTTCATCCAAGGTTAGTAGCCCACCCTTATCAAAAGAAAAACCAATGTCTCTTAGCGCCTTAAGATTTGCGGAAGGGGTTGTTGAATTCGAAACTAACATATTGCGCAACGAGCTTTTTATAGTTCTTATAGAGGATTCTCCGAAGAGAGAACCGCTTAATTCATCATCAGCATCATCCGAATTAACGGGTCCAGTCAGAATATCAAAGTCAGAAATCGTTTCATTATATATTGTCGTAAATTCTTTGATATTTTCAAACAACGTAGCGGAATCTCTAGCAATATTCACTGTAGAGGATGCTGAGGACGGGGCAAGTAATTCCATGGTTACCCCCTGAATAACGTCTCCAATTAAGTTTGAACCTCGGCTAACCGACATTCCATTTACCACTAGCTTTGCATCAGACGCTGACTGAATCGAAGAAAACGAAAAAGCAGCTAACGAAGAATTGGCAGAAAAGGCGGTTGCTTCAGATATCCCAACATCTACTACCCCAGAGATATTAGCAAACGTTGGAAATGCAATATCACCATCAGACCTTGTGTAAGTTATCTGCATAGAACCGTTTGAACTTGCGGCTATAGACCTTCCAGCCGAACTAGTCACAAACGAATCAGCATCTAAAGAGGCTTTCACTCTCGATGCGATAATACTCGGACTCTCACCAGCAGACACAGAAACGGTAACACCAGCAACTGTAAATGAACCAGTAGATTGTGCAGTGCCAAAAGTTACATTTTGCACCTCAGGCTGAGAACTTGTGGTTGTCACCGTAAATTCATTTCGCTCACCACTGGTACCAGTGAGCAGTATCTTGTAAGGATCACTTCCACCAGAGCCATCATTTATTAATTGCGCGTTTATACCTAATGTTGTGCCAGCAGAATTAATTTCACTGACTATTCCCAATGGAGTTGTTGAAGCACTGGCAATATTAATCTCTTGAATGCCATTTCGGGTGGTAATAAACGTCGATGTTAGGTCAGATGAACCTATGGAAGAGACCGACAAAGCGGACGAATCTACATCACCTTCACTTAATTCGAATGTTACCGTAAGTGTCCCATCAGACTTTGCTTCTAGAGTACGGTTTGAATATGTGCTCACAAATGAACTCCCATCAGCCTCCAAAGCTTCTTTAACTTTTGATGCAACTGTCGCAGCACTGTCACCTGCTCCTAAAGCCACTGCTACTCCTGACACCGTAATCGTTCCTGCAGCTGAAACAGCAGAAAAAGTAATTTTTTGCGTTTCCCGAGTGGCTACTTGCAGAGCAAAAGGCTGTCCGCCATTAACCTGAGCTTTTGTAGCAGAGAAGCCAGTTGATTTTTGCCTTGATCCCAAAGCAAGGGATTGTACCTGAACACTGTGACTACCTGGATCTGCTAATGTTGAGGTTGATAAATTGATAGCAGATGTATTTGAATTTGTAACGGTAAATTTTTTAAAGTCACCAGCAGAATCTAAGTTCTTGAATGCAGTTGAAAAACGTTGCAAAACATTCTTGACAATACCTAATCCCGATATTTTCGCATCACTTTTATCTATCTTGGATTGAACTAGAGATTCCCTTGGAACTTTTTCGGCATCAACAAGAGCTTGAGCTAACTCTTGTATGTTTATCCCAGAGCCCGCGTTAAGAGCGCTAACGATATTGTTATTATTTGTAGCCACTATAGTTTCTCCATACCTTTACCCATTTATAGATTCGTCAGCAGAATAAAAAACTTTAGCATCTTTTAATTTAAGTAATTAAACAAGGTTAAACTTGATATCTTTGAAAAGCTGCTCTGTGTTGCCTGAAGGGCGAGCATATTTTTTTGCATTTCTGTGACGGCTTTGCTGTAGTCAAGATCCTCTACATTTGATAAGGCTGTTCTCAGTTGTAGCACTGACTCTTCATTAATTACTCTCTGTGTTTCAACGGAACCCATCTCTGAGCCAACCTGAGCAGTGGCTACAGCTAAATTATATGAAGCTTGGTCTAAATCATTGATTCCTTGGTTCATTGCATCAGTGTTTGCGTTTTTTATCCCTTCAGCTAGGTCCCGCAAAGCTTCAAAAAAACCCTTACCAATTAGCTCTCCGGATGAACTTTGCCTAACTACCCTTGCAAATACATCTGTTCCCGTTCTGTTAAATCTTACATATCTTTGCTCACTAACCTGAACTTCATTACGCGTTTCATCTCCGAAATATTCTATTTTTCCATCAGGCCCATCTTGAAATGGTTTTGTCTCTACCCTACTACCAGCGAAAATATAATTATCATTCACATCTTGCGTATTAGCTAAAGAAAGTAAATCTTGCGTTAAACCCTCAATTTCAATTGATACCAACTCTTTGTCATCTGGGCCTAAGGTCCCATTTGCAGCTTGTATTGCCAGCTCCTTAATTCGAGTAAGAATATCATTAACACCTTTTAAGGCAGTTTCTTCAGCAATAAGGCGATTATTCACTCCTTCAACGTTTTCAGAAAATGACTCGTGCTTATCCAACACTGACTTGAGCCTTTGAATTGCGGTTGCTTTTTCTGGAGCATCACTGGGATTAACAATCTCTTTTCCACTAGAGAGACGAGTTTGTGTTTTTGCTAAATCTGATTGACTTTTTACCATCTGGTCGACGGACCTATCAAAAAAACAAAGAAGTAGAAACCTTCATCTAAAATTTCCTTTTATCGAATTGCAATAATTGCATCAAAAAGAACGGAAGCGGTTTGCATAACCTTAGCCGAAGCTTGGTAAGCCTGTTGATACCGAACTAAGTCAGCTGCTTCCTGATCAAGGCTAACACCAGCCACTTGGTCCCTTTTAGCAATATTTTCATCATAAACCACACTCAAAGCTTCTTTTGTAATCCCAGCTCTTTGGGCGAATGTACCGATATTCGTAACCATAACGTCGTATTTATCGGAAAGAGTAAACCCATTTTCCCCACCAAAAATTTTCTTCTTTTCCAACTCTGCAATTTCTACTATGTTGACGTTATTGCCTAAACCATCATTATTTCCGTCAATAAAAAACTTATCTCCACTTTTAGGTGGGCCATCAAGCGATAAAAAAAGGCTTTGGTATAAAACACCCTTATCAACAGGTTTATAATCCCGCTCCGCAAGAATTGTATTTGTCTTATTATCTCTAATCTGATAGCTTTTATCAGTCAAGAACTCTACAGTAATAGGACTCTCACGGAGTAAATCGACGGTATCAACATTATTTTTTGTATAATTAGCTGCTAACGAGAAAGGTGCATCTCCACCTGAAAATAGCAGAAGATCCTCGGGTATTGCTCCGCTCAAATGCATACTTGTCTCAAAACCCATCTTTTCAAGGTCAAAAGGTGTTCCCTTCTCACCCAAGCTTAACCTTATTTCTGCTGGAGTTCCTTCTAGAGAAAGAAGCGCCTGCTCAAAATCTCTTTTATAGAAATTTGCGTTGATGTTTAGAACATTTTTACCAACTATGTCTATTCCCTCTCCATTATCTGTCGAGATGACAAGGGCTCCTGAATCATCAACGTAAGCAAAAACATGCCTTAACCGATAATCGGTTTCACTTTTATCATTTATCGCGTCACGAATAGTTACTACATCAGAAAAAGCACCCTCTCCTCCAAGGTTAACGTTATTAATAGTTAACCCTTCTTCAAAATCCATATCTCTAGGGAAGGTTCTTATTTGGTCAACTGCACGAACCAATTCAATCTCTCCCTTGTAGTTTGTCGAAGTTATACTCAAAATATTTGATGCTGATACACCTGCTATTTCAATATCTTTTCCAGTCCGATTATTTACGACCAACATGCCGTCTGGATTTATATAAGCACCAACTCCAGTGATACTGGTTTTTTGATTTATGGAATCTCTCAATTCCCTTGCAGTTTTATCTCGAGTATTTAATTCAGCTGATTTAGTCCTTGCATCAGCATTCAATGCTAGCAATGTCTCTTCTTCCAAAACCGTTGTTCCATTAATAACCAAACCAGCCGTTGGAACTATATTTTTTGGGTCGATTATTATCTCAGTATCAGAGTTGACTTGAATACCGAGTTCTCTAACTTGGGGCTTCAACCACCGTTTTAAATCACTTGCCTCAATGATCTGATCAGACTCAATATCTAAAGCACTCAAACTTTTTCCATTAATCGCAAACGTGCCTGCATCAAACCCTTCTCCAATTTTGCTAACATTTAAATCGTTAGACCGAATTTTACCCAGTACAAATTCACTGGATTCATCTACGTGGTCAAGCCCTAATTTAGGAAGAATATTTGGACTTCCTTTAACCCCATAAAAAATATCAAGATCTCTGTAAGTATTTCCCTCATCCCCATTTAAATAATTATCTATATAGGTTGTTCCTTGCGTAAAATTAGTCCCTGCTTCTTGGGATTTTTGTATAAACTCATTGCCAGCTTGAGTTCTTAAAATATCTTTTTCTGGCTCTGATAGTTTCCTACCTAGCTTATTTTCTTCAAATAATATTTTTTCATCGCCTAACAACTGACCAGCAATATGATTTCCATCCCTGCTAAACAGGTTAAGATTTACAGGTTTATTTTCATTTAACTGATTTATAGTTACCTTTATATCTGCATATCCAGCTGGAATAATTGATATCGGATTTGCTGGAGAACTCTCGTATTGTTTTAAAACAGAATCTATCTCATTAAAACTCTGGTTCTCTAAAACATTATCAATAACTAAATTTTCTTCTCCATGTTTTAAAAAAAGCTCATCGTTTAATGTAATTCTTGCATTGACCCCACTAGGGTTTTCTTCAGCATCTATAACTCTAAAATCTCCAGCTGCAGCAATGAGAGCTGGGTTTTCAAAAGCTAAATTAATACCAGCAGCTGGACGATTTCTTGACTCTAAAATTAATGCCTCTCCATTAGTAGGAGATCCCGCAAAAACGACACGTAGCCCATTAATTTCAATGCTTTCAACGCCAACCTCGATATTTCCAGTCGCCTTGTCTGTGGCTGACCAAAGTCCTCTTTGAGTTGTCTCGCTAATACTCCCCTCTGATGAAAGTGCTCCAGGCGAAATACTAAAAAAACCGAATTCTTCACTTCTGATATTAATTTGACGGTCTGTTTCTTTAGTTAAATTCAGAGTCCTGCCATAATTAGCGTCAAGAAACTGAAACAAGCCATCTCTTACTTCCTCTAATGAAATTTCCTCTCCGACGTCTTCTATACCTAAAAAAGGAATCGTATATTTACTCGTTGATCCATTGATAGTTATTTCAATT
>NYVY01000094.1 GCA_002684875.1 Pseudomonadota bacterium | reverse complement strand
TAAAATTTTAAATTGCTACATTTGTCATAAATTTTTTTGAGTCTATCGGTTATTTTTGTACGAGTCTCAATACCATTGATTTCATCAAGATACTTCTCTTTAAAGTTTATTAACTCGAAGATAAAGTTAGTATTACTTCCAGAAGCGTTTAATAATGGTGGCTTTGCCCCAAAATAAGATTTTATTCCAAAGCTTTCATTCTTAAAATTTTTTTTGTTTTGTGAAACGTCAAGCACAATATCAGCTTTTTGATTAGACGCTCCACCACGAATAATATTAATTCCTAGTTCTTCAAATATTTTTTTGGCTTTTTTAATCTCAAAAGTAGAAACATTATTCAATATTTCATTTTTTATTTCTAGCAGGTCCCTTTTTTTAACAACTTTTGAGACATCAGACTTCGATCCTCTTTCGTTTTCAACTGTAACGATGCCATTATCCAAGAAAACCATCTCCTTTATATTTAGCGTTGAAACTTTATGGACTTTAAAGCTCTCCCCATTTGGGTTTAGGTCTTCATCACAAAATTCTAATTTTTTATCCACTAAGATTTTTAAGAATGTATATAGTTCTGTCCACTCTCCTTTATTAAGAGTCTTTGCCATAGGATTCTTTTTAATTTTCTGTTTTTCTAGTCTGTTCATATGAGAAATTAATTCTGATGCACAAGCCTTTATTGCGTCAACTGCGACACTATTTCCGAGTTGTTTCATTGCCTCTGTGCGGGAAGAGGGTAGTTTAAAATCAGAGGGAAAGCCTTGTATTTTTAAGGCATGTTGGGGCTGGATTCTTATAACTTTATTATTGACTAAATATGAATCCCAATTCCGTCTATCATTAATGTTTGAGCCCGCACCACCTACTCGTAAAGTAAACCCAATCTCTCTTGAGCATTCACCATCAAATACGTCTGACATATTAAATTTAAGTGGTAGGTTCTCTGGAAATTCAAACCCTTTTAAAAAACCCTCGTCCCTAAATCCAATCATAAAAGCCCTAGGACGATGCTGAGGTAATCCATAATCTGTCGCTCTTATAATTTTCAAATAAAAGCTATAACCTAACTCATCTTCTAAAATTTCCCTTATTACCTTTAAAGTATTTCCATTATCGTGATTTTGGATACCGCGAACGTTTTCTAAAAAAAATGCTTTAGGCTTTTTGGCATCTAATATATCTACAATATTAAAAAATAAATTTCCCCTTTCTGAGTTTCTGCCATCGGTAAACCCCTTTTTATATCCAGCTTGACTAAATGGCTGACATGGAAACCCTGCACATAAAACATCAAAGTCAGGTATTTGCGACGGAGATATTTTTCTAATATCATCATTAAAAAAACCATCATCGAATAGTTTAGGCGATATTGAATAATAATTTTGGATGTAAGTATTGCGCGCACTCTCATCAATTTCAGAAGCGAAAACGCATTCACAATTTATTTGGTGAAATGCAGTATGAAAGCCACCGATCCCAGCAAACAAATCAATAAATTTTATTTTTTGACTATTCAACGATAAGCTGTCTTAAAAGTAATTTTCTTCATTGTTAACAATAATTATTTACTATGTTATGAATGAACCAATTTCGTATTTAAAATCTTTCAATCATAATGATAAATCTTTTCAGAAAAATGCTGTAGATAAAATTAGCATCATATTTACAAAAAATTTCTTATAAAAAAGTTTGTATCCTGAAAGATTCTTAGTAAATTATATTCAGGGATCTTTCTAAGAATTAGCGTAAATGCAAGGAGTTATTGAAGTCATAAAAAGTTTTGAATCAGCTGGGGATAGGCGAACTGGAATACCTTTGTATCAAGTAAATGCGCTTGGCGTCGAATAACCTGTTTATTGACGAAAGATAAGGAAAGTTGACATAAGCTCTGAATGGAAGCTTATTAAAACAATTCATATTGCAGCTAGTAATGTTTAATACTGCAAATAACACTAACTGTTATTTGCACTGTGAGAACTCAATATTCCAGCCTTGCGGAAAAATAAAACATTACTGTTAACATTTTTTCCAGAATGTATAGTCTTACTTATTCTTCGTACGAAAGCGCAGAGATGTAGTCCGACATAATTCCAATTTCTTTTTCACTGTACCTATTCAACATAGAACTCATTGGTGGGAAATTATTTCTTTCCTTATTCTTATATTGAATTAAAGTTGCCTTCAAATATTTAGAATTCTGCCCTGCTAATCGTGGAATATTGTAAGTTCCTTCAAGTTCTGAGCCATGACACCTAGTGCAGTTGCCCTTTCGAACCAAATTTTTTCCTTCATCCATGACGGCGGGAGTTAATTTAGCAGGGACGTTTTCCCATTTCTTGCTCGCAAAGGCTTTTGAGATTTCTTTGATTTGGTTATCATCCAAAGTCTTCGCAATTCCCTGCATTTGTACGTGAATTCTCAAATCCTTTTTTAGATCATTTAGCTGCTTTTCGATATATTTTGAATGCTGACCATCTAAAATAGGGTTAGCATCTTGTTCAGGATTATGACAAGCTACACACATACTTAAATCGGCAGCATTTAAACTAAAGGAATAGATAATGGCTGATAAAATACAAATATTTAGAAGTTTCATACCCTATTCTCGTCTCCCTTCCCAACAAAAATATATGCGTACTTTCCCTAAACCCTTATTTCATAAATCTTTTAATGCTTTTTTCGCTCTTTGGTTGACTTTTTACATGAAGTTTCTTAATAGATTCCCAAAAAATCAACCCGTCTTTTACGAAATACTCATTAATGAGACTTAAGTATAACAGTTTTTTCTGCAAACTGCATCTACACGGCTGGTTAGTCAGTGTTAATCGGTACCATAAGTATCATAATAACCTCTCAGGTTTATTTTCTGTTTGATATTGTTTTGTTTGCACTATTTAGTACACTAGTAATATGAAACCAGTATTTATCGTATTTATCTTTTTTGTTTTTGGAACTGGATATGCCGCAAATTGGGAAAAAGTAAATGGCACTCCAGTCGGCTCGTCTTATGTAGATGTGGAAAGTTTAAAAAAGAGAAATAATGTTGTCTCTTACACAAGGTTGTTTGATTATTTAAACCCAAGTCCTATAGGAGTGTCCTCATCAATTAGTAAATTTACTGTCGATTGTATTAGCGAAAAAATAACGTGGATTGGTTCTGTTTACTACAGCAAAAACATGGGAAAGGGAAAAATCATAAAAGAAGGAGTATTTAACAGACGCCTATACGCAAGACCCGATAGTATTGACTATGCAACAATGAAGTTTGTTTGTAACTACAAACAAATGACTACTTAAACAAATCTTTACGGGTTAAGTTTTTACATTCTCTATTAAATTTTTGTACCTCTTTTCTGCTAATTCAAACGATTTTTTTGCCAACTGGTTTTCTCGTATCATTTTCTCATCGTCTATTATGCAGTGACAAAATACAGATGATCCAACATCATCCATCAAAGAGGTAATAATCTCTAAAAAATTAACAACCTTGTTGTTTTTATCAATCACAGCAACTCTCACTGGTATAGAGTAAAATTTTTCGTCACTGATTTTCATTTTATCTACGAGTATATGCTTGCCTAAATGAAATTGATTGATTAAGTCACCAATTTTTATGCTGGAATTATTTAACTTGGTAATTTTTCCTTCATGAGTAAAAACTACATCATCACTAGTTGCTAACCCCGTGATCAGAAAACAATTTCTTCTTTCATCAGCCTCAACCCCTTTTACTCGTAAAAGGTCTACTACTTGATTATTAGAGACTCTCTTTATAACTAGTCTTACCGGCAATGATGCAAAGTCACTTGTCTTTTTGTCAATTTTTTTTGCATAAACATTACTTAGATCTTTAAAACTTAGGAGTAACTCTCCAACTGTTATCGGGTCAAGATCTTTAATAGTATTTTTAACCATTGTTTCCTTATTCGGTCTATTAGATTAGAAAAGATAAAAAGCTTTTTAATAACACTGTTTTAATATTATTTAACATTTATATTAATTTACATATAATATAGAATTTTGCAACCTATTGAACACACATCGTTCTTTTAAAAACAATTGCACATTTCTTAAAATCAAAGTCCTAATGAGAGCAACTAGAATGACTCCTAAATATGGAAAATAAAATAACACCGCTCGAAATAAAAGAGCAACTAAGCAAGCTTTATCAAAGGCAGCTAATTGACAGAGCCACCTGTGAGGAGATACTTAATAAATTAGGGCAAGAAGACAAATACGATGAGAGATTCTTTCAGGAATTGTTAAAAAGGTTTAAAGAACGTTTAGACTTTAAATTAGAGCAAGGAATGTTGAATTACTTAAAAAAAAATCTCGATAAGTAATTCCAAGAGAATTGCTATAAACTAAGGCGCCCTTGGTTTTAAATTATATTGTTATCGTCCATGAAGGGGATACAAAGCACATCTAATAATAAATAATATTTACTGTTGCAAATAGGTGTCAATTTTCTTCAATTGATAAAGACAACGTAAAGAAAGATAAATAATTGTGAGCGTGTTTTTTTTGTCTATGTGGCTAAATAGACTTCAATGACAATCCAATGCAGTAGAAAATATTGAAAATAGTCTGTTATCTATTACTTTGCCAACTAATAAACTGATTATTAAAGATATTTACTGAAAAACCGATTTCTTAAAAAAACTCTAGGTTAATTATGATTACCACTTTGATTCGACTTTCAGTATTAGCTTTTTTAATCGTAAACAGTTTTTATATAATGACGCTTGATACTAAAATTTCACAAGTCGCAAAGGCGTTAGATATTACCCTAAAAAATAATGACATTACATCGTACTTAAGGGGTTTATCAACAACCATGGAGAGAAAAATCGAACATGAAAGAGCAACTTTACAAAAAGCCCTTGAACAAAAAGGGATAGACGAACGTAATGAGATTTTCAATCAAAAATCTAGTGAGCTTAAGGATAAAGTTAGGTCAAAAATTATTTCTCAAATTACAGAGGGTCCTGGATCTTAAGAGATTTATTTTAAAAAAAATGTTGCTCATAATCAATTTTTTGGAAAGTAAAGCGATTTTTCTTTTAAAAGTATTAACTGGTCACCTCGAAGATAGCGTAAATCGTTTAACGATAGCTACCTTAAAGAAGGATAATTTTATATTTAACCTGCGCATTCTAGGTGTTTTCTGTAAAGTCAGATATAATACCGTATGTTTTTTTTTTAATAAAATTGGCCTTTCATAAGATAAAAAAAAACCTTATTAATCCTTTAAGAAGTAAGGTGGTTTATGAAAAATATATGTCAGATAAGCAAAGTAAAAAAAATAGAGAAAAAATATCTATTGACGGTGAGCCCTAATTTTAGCAATAAATTAACACATTAAAACGGCTCGACCTTTTTGCACGTATACACTGAGTTCTCTGTAAAGTTGGAGTTATAATTTGGTGACAAATCAAATGTGTAGAATTCAAATTCTCCGAATTCAAAATCAAAAATAAAGCCGTAAAACTTTTTACCTTTTTCCTCTGAGGCTTCCTCGTATTCGCACTTTCCACCAGCGATAGTTAAATCCTTTTTCAAGGAACGAAGATCATCTTCTTGTTCGAGACAAAGCTCGTTCCAAATACCATCTTCTTTTTGAAATACTCGTATCGAACCAAACCATTTTTTTTCTAGTTTTAGGTATGAATTACCGAGATCTCCTTCGCAACTCATGAATTTACTAAAGCCAAAGAGCTTATAATCCCCAGGAAAATGAGCATAGCTTGTGCTAAAGAGCTGTAATAAAAAAATCAAGATAACTTTTTTCATAGGTTTTTAATATGTCTTTAAATATTGATCTTTAATTCTGTATGTTAAAAGCACTCATTACGCAATGTCCGAAAGAAAAACCCCATTTTCTATTTCTGGGGCAACTGCTAAGATGTTTTCTGGGGATTCTGCGAAGAAAACTAGTGTTGTATTCCAATCTGTACTACCTTCCTGAAAACGATCCTTATAATACTCTACCTCAAATTCTGCTGGAGTCCGATTTAAAACATTCTGATAAAGAAGATTAATGTATTGCTC
>NYVY01000093.1 GCA_002684875.1 Pseudomonadota bacterium | reverse complement strand
TAAACAAAAGAAAGAAAAAGAAAGAAAAGAAAAATTAGCTAAACAAAAGAAAGAAAAAGAAAGAAAAGAAAGATTAGCTAAACAAAAGAAAGAAAAAGAAAGAAAAGAAAAATTAGCTAAACAACGCAATGATGAAATGGAGCGTCTAAAAAATTCTATGTCGAGCCTAAATATAACTGATATCAATCAAGGTGGGAATAATGATAAGACGCTAGCTGGTGTTTCGAATGGCTCTGATGATGGTCAACGTATTGGAGAAGTAGCAAATTACAGCGAGCAGATTCGTTCAAAAATTAGACGAAAAATTGTTTTTGATTTAACTAAAATTATTGAAAATCCAAGAGTGGTTTTTAAGGTAATAAGAAAAAATGGTCAATATAGACAGTTAGAAATTGTCCAAAGAAGTGGAAATCCTAAATGGGATTTTGCTGTTCAGGACGCGATCAAGCAATCAATACCATTACCAGACCCCCCAAAAGAAGAAATACCCATACCACCTGGAGAACTTATTTTGACATTCACTCCGAGAGAGTAAACCGCTGAAATGAGCAGATATAAAAATATTTTTTAATTAAAGTTTTGTAACCAACTTATTTACTTGAGATGTTTTCTTTTAAGCCCTAAAATCAAATTATGAACCTACGTCAAATTACACTAAAGATATTCGTTATTTATTTGTCTTTTCTGCCACAAACAAATGGTCAATCTCTCAGTATTGATATAACTGGTGTTGGACAAACTCAAATTCCAATAGCTTTAGCACCCTTCTCAGTAAACACTGAAGACGAGCAAAAATTTAGTAAAACACTCAATGATGTGGTACAAGCTAATCTTCGACGAACTGCTGCATTCAATCTTTTGCCTTTACCTCCTTTGAACCCTTTGCTGAGACATGACCTAGAACTCTCTGCCGAGTTTTTTGATACATGGAAAAATCTCGGTACACATGCTCTGGTGGTGGGAAGTATAGAACCTGGGGGAAAAAAGAGGGATGTTATTACAAGCTTCAGAGTATTAGATACACTAAATTCGATCGATCTTGGAGGGTTATCTCTTGAAAGTCCAAACGGTAGTTTGGAAGCTAGAACTGTAGCCCATAAAATTTCGGATTTTATTTTAGAATCTCTCACAGGAGAACCAGGCTTTTTCTCCACTAGAATAGCTTATGTTGTCAGGGAAGGGTTTACAAAGCATACTCTTGTGATATCCGACTCAGATGGCTTCAACGAAAGGCCAGCGCTGCAGTCAACTGCTCCAATAATATCATTAGCCTGGTCGCCAAAAGGTGATAAATTAGCCTACGTATCTTACGAGACAGGGAAACCTGTTATTTTTATCCATACCTTAATTACTGGTAAGCGAAAAATATTTGCTAACTTCAAAGGATCTAATAGTTCTCCTACTTGGTCTCCCGATGGAAAAACCCTGGCTTTTGTTTTAACGAAAGACGGCAGTTCTCAAATCTATACAGCTTCCTCTGAAGGAAAAAATTTAAAACGAATTACTAGAGTCCGAGCAATAAATACGGAACCTACGTTTTCATCTGATGGGAAAAATATTTTTTTTACTTCTGACCAAGGAGGAAGCCCGCAAGTATATGTAATCGAAAGAGATGGCAAAAAACGCCCCCGTAGAGTTACATTTAAAAGAAAATTTAATGCTAGGCCAGTTGCTGGACCGAACGGTGGCTTTTTAGCTTATGTGACCAGAATTCAAGGAAACTTTGTGATTGCTATCAAAAATTTAAAAACAAATGAAGAAAAGATGTTAAGTAGAGGACCCAAAGATGATTCACCTAGCTTCGCTCCAAACGGTAATTGGTTGATATTTTCTAGTTCTATTAGAAATAAAGAAGTTTTATCTGCTGTTTCTGTTGACGGAAAAGTAAAAACCAGGTTGTCTTTAGAGTCAGGAAATATTCGTAGTCCAGCATGGGGAAATATTCCATAATAAATGATACAGAAAAATAAAAATCTATGAATCATGTTTATATTAAGCTTTTGCTTCCATTCTTCGTTTTTATTTCTAGTTGCTCATCAGTAAGCCTAGATGAACAGGAAGATGAGCGTTATGCGGCACCGATAATTAAATCTACAGAGAGTAAAACCTTAAACCACAAAGAAGCCTCATCTACGATAAGTACAAAAAGACTAAGTCCTACTAGGATAGAAAATAATGTAAAGTTTTTGACAAAACAACTCGGCGAGACTGAACCGTCCGTATATTTTGACTATGACAGTTTTGAATTAAAAGAGAAATACATCACCCTTGTTCAAAAAATCGGAAGGATTATGAGAAATAATGAAAATTTTGAAATAAAACTTGAAGGTCATTCCGATGAAAGAGGTACCAGAGAATATAATATCGGGCTCGGCAATAAAAGGGCAGAAACGGTAGCAAATTTACTTCAAGCAGAGGGTATAAGCAGAGATAGAATTGAGACTATTAGTTTCGGTGAAGAGCGGCCAGTAGCTATAGCTCAAACGGAGTCTGCCTGGTATAAAAACAGGAGATGCGACTTAATTTTAAGTAAGAGGAATATAATTAGTGAATAAAACCGTATTGAAGGGTGTAAGTATCTCGTTTTCCATTTGGTTAATATGTTTTTCAGGATCTGCTTTCGCACTTTTTGAAGATTCAGAGGCAAGACGTGAAATTATAAAATTAAGAGAAAAAATTCAAACCTTAGAGGCTAAGTTAGAAGAAACTAAAAAAGAAATCGAAGGATATAAAACTGGACAGATAAGCTTATATAACCAAATTGAAGAACTCAATTCTGAATTATCAAGATTTAGAGGATTTTCCGAAGAGTATTCAAGGGACTCTGGAAATATTTTTGAAAAAATTGAATTTTTTGAGGAAAAAATACTTGGGTTAAATGAAAGATTAGTTGCTCTAGAACCTAAAACAGTATCATTGATGGGTCAGGAAATGCTGGTAAAAGATAATGAGAAAAGCTTATACGAAGATGCATCTAAAGATTTAGCAGAGGGAAATTACGATCAAGCAGTTTTACTCTTTACTAAATTTCAAAAAAAATACCCTAAATCTCCTCTAATCCCCTTTTCATTGCATTCAGAGGGAGTTAGTTACTATGTTCTAAAAAAACACAAGTTAGCAATAACCTCATTAAATAATCTTAGAAAAAATCATCAATCTTACGCAAAAATGCCCGAAGCACTACTGACTTTATCAGCTGCGTTAGTTGAAACAAAAAAAACCAGAGAGGCAAAAGAAATATTAAGCTATATTATAGAAAAAACTCCCTCTTCCGATGCTGCATTAACAGCAAAGGAAAGGTTAAAAGAACTATCTAAAAAATAATAGATGGATATTGAACATGTAGAAAAGACGATAGTTCTTTGTGGTTTTCTTATCGGGTTAATTTTTGGATTCATCTCCCAAAGGTCGAGATTTTGCTTCCTTGGGTCGATAGCCGACTTCTATATTTACAAAAACAGCTCAAGACTTGGTCTTTATCTTCTCTCGTTAATTTCCTCCATTCTTGGAGTAACCTTGCTGACTGAATTTAATCTTCTAAACCCAAAAAATTCACTGTATTTTACAAATGGTCATGGTTTTTTTCCTTATTCCGTAGGAGGCTTGATTTTTGGAGTAGGTATGGCTCTCTGCTCAGGTTGTCCTGCTAGTTCTGTAATAAAGCTAGGAGAAGGAAATTTAAAGGCTTTGATGGTGCTCTTTGTTACTGGAGTTACAGCAATAATCACAATGAGAGGACTATTTAGTTTTTTACGTTTAAAAATAATTGAGTTGGAAAGAATATTTAACGACTATTATTCCAATATACTTGCTTTTTTTTCTACAGAATACGATAGTTCGATATTTTTTCGTAATTTAATACTTATACTAGCAAGTGTGTTTTTCTTTTACAACCTTAAGAAAAATTCTATCAACAAACAAAAGATATTTACGGGACTCCTCATTGGGTTTTGCGTGAGCTCAGGATGGTATTTAACTGGAGCCTATGGATTTTTAATAGAACACCCTATTACCTTAGACAGTCAGTATTTAATGACTAATTCAGGAGGGCCTGAATCCCTCTCATTTATTGGTCCAACTGCTTACACTTTAGAGCTTTTAATGTACACAAGTGATAGTTCAAAATATGTCTCATATGGCATCATGGTATTTCTTGGAACTTTTTTAGGTTCTTTCGTTTCAGCACTTTTTACTAAAAATATCAATATAGATTTTTTTCGTAAGAAAAATGATTTTATAAACCATTTTGTTGGTGCTATGTTTATGGGTTTTGGAGGGGTATTGGCCTCAGGTTGTTCGATTGGAAATGGCTTGACTGGCCTATCACTCGGATCACCCAATTCTCTGATAGCAGTAATTTCAATAATTATAGGTGGTTTGATAGGGCTTCGATATTTAGAAAATAAAGTTACTTAACCCATTGACCTACTCACTACTTTCAATTTAAAGTATGATCTGTGTTGTGTGGGTCGGTAGCTCAGCTGGTAGAGCAGCGGACTTTTAATCCGTTGGTCGTGGGTTCGAACCCCGCCCGGCCTACCAATTTATTGATTAAAAGAAAAGAGATTTTATAAGAAATACTAGCATAACATTCGGTTACTCCGACACTGAAGATAGGCTCTGGGTAAAAACAATGCTTAGTAACGGGCAAGATAGGAAGATGTGGCTCACAAGAGCTCTTTCTCAAAAAGTTTGCATATCGTTGTCAGAAGCTTTGGAAAAAACCGTAAAATGTGCAACAGAGAAAGTTTTGCCAGCCGCTGAAATTGAAAAATCATTAAATGCGGAACACAAACTAGCTGTAAAAAAAAATTGTGCTAAGGATCAATCGGCGAATAATTTTGTTGACGAGAGCAAAAACACCAAAAAAACTGCAACATTACTGTGTAACTCAGTAAATATTAAGTACGGAAAGTCATGGATCATTCAATTCCTAACCACGGATACAAAACATTCCTGCGAAATATCAACCTCGAGGGAAAACTTTCATGTCATTCTTTCTGCACTAGTAACTCAATGCAAGCATGCGCATTGGAATATAACTGATTTATCTGACTGGGCCGACAATTAAAAAAACTTTATTTATTAAATTGATCTTTCCAAGCATCAACAGTCTTCCCAGCCCTTTTTCCTGCATCTTTTCTCAGAGTTGTTGAACCCCTGTAAGCTTTTTTTCTTTGATCCCTTTTTTCTGTTACGTAAGCTTTCCTAGTCTCAAAAACATATGTCGCTGATCCTATTCCAATGACAGTAGCCAAAACTCCTCCAAATATTATTCCAATGATTTTTTTTTTCATTCGCGCATTGCCATTCAAGTTTACCTAAATATTACCGATCTTTATTATAATACAGACAATTCTATAAGGAGTAAGTTAAGTGATCCTTACCATTATGGCAACTATGGTGATCATTCCATTAGAACTTGCTCCACAATTTCTCTGGTGCACAAGAAAGGAAGAAAATGCAGTAATTAGCTACTGTTTTAAACAAAAAAAAGAATGTACATTATTTTACTTAGGTAGTGCCAATATAAAGAACCAAACTAAAGACATCTGCATTCCAACTAAGGTTTAAAGGATAGATTGGCTCTAAAACTAAAAAATATAAGTGCAACCAAAGTTATCAGTTCTAAGCCATCAACTCCTTTTTCGAGGAGTTTGTAGGAAAAATACATTAGCCCAACATCGAGCGAAACATTACTTATAAAGAATAATTTTTTCTTTCTTTTTATATTTGAATAAATACTTATCATAGCCCAAAAAAAACAGGATAATCCTATATAATATTCTGGGTCACTTAACTGTAAGTTCTCTGTTTTATACATATTGTCTACTATCATATAAGCTATTAACTTCGATATAAAAACTAAATTCCATCGATCAAAAATG
>NYVY01000092.1 GCA_002684875.1 Pseudomonadota bacterium | reverse complement strand
GTTAAAGATTTTCTCAAAAGCCTAGAAAAACAGCATCTGAAGAGTTGATCGAAGCCTAAATTTGGTAACAGGTAATAACAGATTTCATCCGTTCAAGTCCGCTAATTTGACCTGATCTGTTACTCAGGCAAACAAAGCTAATTTTTAGAAAAATAAGAATTTAAAAAAGGTGAGTACAGTAACATAGAGATAACTAGGGAAGGGTCGTGTGTTGTAGTGATGAACGTCGAAAAACACCCAGAGACCCTTATAAACCCGTGTCTACAAAAGAAAAATTGGTGTCGATGGCGAGACTTGAACTCGCACGGCTTTCGCCACTACCCCCTCAAGATAGCGTGTCTACCAATTCCACCACATCGACATACTTTGTTACCTAATCTGGAATACTAGAAGCCCCTTCTTTTGAATTCGGTTCATCTTCCCGAACTGTTGAGGGAATTTCGTCCCCGCTAGACCCATCATCATCATTTGATGGAATAGATTCCATAATACCAGAAGGTGTTGTTGTTTCTTGCGTTGGTCCCTTGTTTGTATATGCTAAAGCCAACGTAGTGAGAAAAAAAACTGTGGCAGCGAATGCAGTTGCCCTTGATAGGAAATTGGCTGACCCTGCTGAACCAAAAACTGACCCAGCACTTCCTGAACCAAAAGCAGCACCCATGTCCGCTCCTTTTCCTTGCTGCAAAAGAACAAGTACGACAATTCCTATCGCAGATAAAACCTGCACCGTCATCAAAAACGAATAAAAAATTCCCATTTCTAACTACTCCAAATTTTACTTAATGTAACCTGTTAACCGCTTTTTCCAACAGGTCCCCAAAACTATCCATTCGAACCGATGCTCCTCCAACCAAGACCCCATCTACACATTCTTCGGACATTATTTCTAAAACATTATCTGCATTAACACTACCACCATACAATATAGGAATTTGTAAACCACTATCTTCTCCTATATTTTTTACCAGAGACCTTCGGATAGTAGTATGCATTTCTCTAACGTCGGAGGTCAATGCAGTTTTTCCAGTGCCGATAGCCCAAATAGGCTCATAGGCAAATTTACACTTACCCAAAAGTTCCTTACTCAAAAAACTCGATAGCTCATCAATTTGACCAGCCACGAAAGCAACTGCATCACCATTTTTGCGTAAAACTGCATTTTCTCCCACACAAACAATAGGAGTTATACCGTATTGTAAGAGCTGAGTGGCTTTTTTAGCAATATCTTCATTAGATTCTTGGAAGTTTTCCCTTCTTTCGGAGTGCCCAACAATTGAAAACGAACAATCAAACTCCGTTAGCATTTTTGCACTTATCTCTCCAGTAAACGGTCCGTTATCTTTCCTTGCGGAAACATCCTGCGATCCTAATAAAAAAGGATTGTCGACTAACCTAGAGCTAAATTGAAAAAGGTATACACTTGGAACAGCAATCCCACAAATTACCCCTCCAAGATCCAATCTCTCTAACAACTTCAGTAAATCACTTAAAAAAGCCTCATTGTCAGAAATAGCCCCATTCATTTTCCAATTTCCGATCACAAAGGTTGTTTTCAATCGGTTCACCATTTCAGAATGTTACGAGTCTGTATCCTCTGGAGCCTTTGCTTTCTCCGTTCCTGGTTGGTCTCCGTTATTTGCTGTCTCATTCAACAAGGCTTTCATAGACAACCTTAATCTTCCTTTATCATCGGCTTCGATAACTTTTACTCGAACTACCTGTCCTTCTTTTACAAAGTCAGAAACTTGATTTACTCTCTCGTTTGCTAATTGAGAAATATGGAGCAACCCATCTTTTCCAGGCAACACTGATACAATCGCGCCAAACTCTAACAACCGCAAAACTTTACCCTCATAAACATTTCCAACAACAACTTCCGCAGTCAAATCCTCAATCCTTTTAATTGCTGTTCTCGCAGCTTCAGCATCGGTCGCACCAATAGTAACGGTACCTTCATCCGTGATATCAATAGTAGTTCCAGTTTCTTCAGTTAGAGCCCGAATCGTTGCTCCACCTTTTCCTATCACATCTCTTATCCGTTCAGGGTTGATTTTTATAGTGTACAAGCGAGGTGCGTACTCTGACAATTCCTCTCTATGAGACGAGACAGAATCCTTCATCTTTCTTAATATTTCAAGCCTTGCCTCCTTGGCTTGAGAGAGAGCGACCTGCATAATTTCTTTTGTAATTCCTTGTATCTTAATATCCATTTGTAATGCGGTAACCCCTGCTTCAGAACCTGCCACTTTAAAGTCCATATCACCCAGATGGTCTTCATCACCTAAAATATCAGTTAATACTGAAAATTTATTTCCTTCCTTAATCAAACCCATAGCAATCCCAGCGACATGAGCAGAAAGAGGAACGCCCGCATCCATCATAGCTAGACTACCACCACAAACGGAAGCCATTGATGAAGACCCATTTGATTCAGTAATCTCACTTACGACTCTAATCGAATATGCAAAGTCGTCTGGGTTCGGTAGCGCTGCCAATAACGACCTTTTTGCTAGCCTTCCATGCCCTATTTCTCGCCGTTTAGGTGTTCCTACCCGTCCACATTCTCCAGTTGCATACGGAGGCATGTTATAATGAAGCATAAATCGGTCTCTATACTCGCCCTCAAGAGCATCAATTATTTGTTCATCTTTTGTCGTTCCAAGCGTAGCCACAACTAACGCTTGAGTTTCTCCCCTGGTAAACAAAGCCGACCCATGAGTTCTTGGAAGAACTCCAGTTCTAATAGATATTGGTCTTACAGTTCTTGTGTCTCTTCCATCAATTCTAGATTCTCCATTTAAAATTCTAGACCTTACGATAGACGACTCCATTTTGTGAATAATATCACCGATTGCACTTTCATCCAGTTCACTACCGTTGACATTCTCTTCTATCTTTTCTGAAAGTGCCTCAACTGTTTGAGAACGAATTTCTTTTATTTTTGATGTTCTTTCTTGTTTATTTTGTAACTTGTACGCATCTTGCAATTTACCATAGCAAAGCTCATTAACTCGGTCTTGTAGCTCCTTATCAACCTCAGGCCCAACCCAATCCCATTCTGCTTTACCAGCTCTCTCCACAAGTCGACATATTGCATCTATTGCAGTCTGCATTTGTTCATGACCAAAAACTACTGCACCAAGCATTTCTTCTTCGCTCAATTGCTTCGCTTCAGATTCCACCATAAGAACCGCAGATTCTGTACCCGCGACAACAAGGTCAAGGGACGAATCTTCCATTTCAGATTTTAAAGGATTTAATTTATATTCGCCCTCAAAAAAACCAACGCGAGCAGCTCCTAAAGGACCATTAAATGGAACACCAGAGAGTGCTAATGCAGCTGAAACCCCAATCATAGCAACAACATCAGGATCACACTCTGGCTCCAATGAGACGACCGTACAAACTACTTGGACCTCATTCAAAAAACCCTCGGGAAAAAGAGGTCGGACTGGTCGATCAATTAGACGACAAGTTAACGTCTCTTTCTCGCTAGGCCTACCTTCTCTTTTGAAAAAACCACCCGGAATTTTTCCCGCAGCATACGTTTTTTCTATGTAATCTACCGTCAATGGAAAAAAGGCTTGCCCTTTTTTTGCCTCTTTCGCTGCCACAACTGTGCATAGTACACTTGTGTCTCCCATACTAGCCATTACTGCAGCTGTGGCTTGTCTAGCAAATTCTCCTGTTTCTAAACAAACTTCGTGACTACCATATTTAAATGTTTCTTTCTCTTTTATAAACACAAAAAATCCCCGTAATTATTTTCTAATTCCCAACTTTTCTATTAAAGACTTATAATCGTCAAATGTTTTTCTCTTCAAATAGTCCAGTAACTTTCTTCTTCTACTAACAAGTTTAAGAAGTCCTCTGCGTGAATGGTGGTCTTTCGCGTGGTCCTTGAAATGACCAGTTAAATCGTTAATCCTCTTTGTAAGAATAGCCACCTGAACTTCTGGTGATCCCGTATCTTTTGAAGACCTACCAAATTCCGACTTTATATTAGCTTTTTCATCTGCTTTTAGGCCCATAATACCCTCCTTGGTTGACCGTTGACGAGCGTCAGCGTTTGCAGAATGGAAACACGACGTGAAGCTTTCTAATGTAATCCCTTTCTAGTTTCGAATCAACAAAAATATCATGGCTGCTGAGGATTAATTCTAGGTTCAGACTCTAGTCGATTAAGTGCATTTAAATATGCTTTTGCTGATGCCACAACAATATCTGGGTCTGAACCAACTCCATTCACCACTCTTCCTCTGCTTGACAGCCGCATTGTTACTTCCCCTTGAGCTTGAGTTCCGTCAGTTATGGAGTTAACAGAAAACAGAAGTAACTGTGAGTTACTTTTTACTTTCGATTCTATTGCTTTGACGGTTGCATCCACTGGCCCGTTACCAATCCCAAAACCTTTTATTTTCTCTCCAAAATGAAAAAAAACAACTTCTGCCTTCGGTTTACTACCAGTTTTTGACTCTTGTACCAATGATTCTAGACGATAACATTCTGTCGCTTTTTCTTTACCAGATACTAGAGCTTGGATATCTTCATCAAATATTTCTGTCTTCCTATCTGCTAGCTCTTTAAATTTTTGAAATAACAGATTTAAGTCCTCGTCTGATGAAATATCCAAACCAAGCTTTTCTAGCCTTTGTTTAAAAGCATTCCTCCCTGAGAGTTTACCCAATACAATTCTATTCGCAGACCACCCCACGTCTTGCGGAGTCATAATTTCATAAGTTTCCCTATGCTTCAAAACACCATCTTGGTGAATACCAGACTCATGAGCAAAAGCATTAGCTCCAACAATTGCTTTATTCGGTTGAACTTGATACCCAGTCACCTGAGAGATCAACCTTGATGACTTTAAAATCTGAGTTGTGTCAATATTTGTTTTACAGCCAAACAGATCATTCCGCACTTTTAGACCCATAACGATTTCCTCTAAACTTGCGTTTCCTGCTCTTTCGCCAATTCCATTCACGGTACACTCAACCTGACGAGCACCCGAAGCTACCGCCGCCAATGAGTTAGCGACAGCCATACCCAAGTCGTTATGACAGTGGGTCGACCAAACTACGGTGTCGCTATTTTTTGTTTTTTCGATTAGCATTTTTATTTTTTTCCCCCAATCTAAAGGCATGCTGTAACCAACAGTATCGGGGACATTTAACGTTTTGGCGCCAGCTTTAATAACCTCCCCAAAAATTTGAATCAGAAAATCTAAATCGCTTCTGACAGCATCTTCTGCGGAAAATTCTACATCATCTGTGTAATTCAAAGCTAAATTTACCGCAGTCACAGCAGCATCAATTACATCTGGGGGTTTCATCTTTAACTTTTTTTCCATATGTATAGGACTCGTAGCAATAAAAGTATGTATTCGATTTTTTTTCGCAAAAGAAACAGCCTCGCCCGCTGCTTTTATATCGTTAGGCATAGCTCTAGCTAAAGAACAAACAATACTCTTTTTAACAGTTTTAGATACTTCAGCTACAGCTTTAAAATCCCCCTCACTTGCAGCTGCAAACCCAGCCTCAATGACGTCAACTCTTAGCATTTCAAGTTGTCTAGCGATAATAACCTTTTCCTCAACAGTCATCGATGCTCCTGGACTTTGCTCTCCATCGCGTAAGGTCGTATCAAAAATTTTTACAAAGTCAGACATTCGAACTCAACTCCATTAAGCACTTATTCTTCAAAAACGCCCGTAGGGTTACCTCTTCTCACTTTTAGTATATAACTCACCAAGCCTGATAAACTATAAATAGAAAACAAAATAAACAAAATAGTTGGAGGGTCCTGTGATATGACTCCAATAAAGACAGCTAAAATTAGTAGCGCAACAAATGGAACGCTTTTTCTAAGTTTTGCATCTTTAAAACTGTAGTAAGGCAAGAGGCTCACCATACAAAAAGCTGCGAAAATAAATATAGACCAAAGAATCCATACCAACCATTCGTCTAGAAAGACTGCTGAACCAAGTAAAAAACTTGACCAACCGTCTTCAAAATCAATAATCATCCATATAAAAGTAATTACCAACATAGCCGCTGCTGGACAGGGCAAACCATAAAAGTAGCCATTACTTGTCTTTAAAGATAGGGTATTAAATCTAGCTAAACGAAGTGCAGTCGCCGCGACAAAAAGAAAAACTGCCAACCAGCCCAACTTTCCTAAATCTTTTAAAAGCCAAAGATAGCCAAAAACAGCTGGCGCGACTCCAAAAGATACTACATCTGCCAGACTATCAAAATGCGCTCCAAAATCTGATGTGGTGTTTGTAAGCCTAGCAACCCTTCCATCCAAACTGTCGAGTACTCCAGCGACAAATATAGCAATTGCTGCACCCTCAAACTGTTGGTTAACGGCCATTATTATTGAATAAAAGCCAGCAAATAGGCAACCCGTAGTGATAAGGTTTGGTAACAAATAGATACTGGTTTTTCTTATTCCTAATGGTTTCACGAGTATTTCTACTATTAAGAATTTGGCCAGTGCGCTAAAGCCGTTGAATGCGCCGAAATTTTGTCCCCAACGGTAACAAGCGGTTTACTGTTTTTTGGCAAATATACATCAACTCTTGAACCAAAACGAATAAAACCAAACCTAGAACCTCTTTGTACAACATCTCCTGGCTGTACATAGCAGCAAATCCTTCTAGCTACCAACCCTGCAATTTGAATGCAAGTAAGTTTTCTTCCATTTTTATCAACGAATAAAATAGAATTTTTCTCATTGAACTCTGAAGCTTTATCTAAATCAGCATTGAAAAATTTTCCAGAGGAATAGTCTGTAATCTCAACTGTACCCTCTATAGGAGACCGATTGGAGTGAACATTAAACACGTTCATAAATACACTTATTTTAAGTGCTTCGCTATTTTGAAGCGGATCTGTTTCTTTACCAATAAAAATAACACGCCCATCGGCTGGACTTGTAATGGCAGCTCCATCACTTGGACCAGTCCTCTTTGGATCTCTAAAAAATTGTAGAATAAATAGTGAGATCAACACAGAAACTAAAGCTAGCTCTTGTAAACCAAAAAATAGCGAAAAAAACAACGTTCCAATACTTAAACCAATAAATGGCCAGCCCTCTTTTGCAAAAAATGGGTGCATGTAATCTTTTGTATCTGTAGACGCCATCCTATTTCCTAATTCTTTTCTTGATCCACAAGTTTATTCGCAGCAATCCACGACATCATACTTCGTAGTTTTCCACCGACTTGTTCTATTGGATGCTCAGCCATCAACCTTCTTCTCGAAATCATTGTAGGTGCCCCAGCTTGATTCTCCAAAATAAACTGCTTTGCATATTCACCATTTTGAATGTTTTCTAACGCTTCCTGCATCGCTATTTTCGATTCCATATTTACTATTTTTGGTCCTGTAACATACTCCCCAAATTCTGCATTATTTGAAATTGAGTAATTCATGTTTGCAATACCACCCTCATAAATCAAATCAACGATAAGTTTCATCTCATGCAAACATTCAAAATAAGCCATTTCAGGTGCATACCCGGCATCTATCAAAGTTTCGTAGCCTGCCTTAATTAATTCAACCACACCTCCACAAAGCACCGCTTGTTCACCGAACAAATCAGTCTCTGTCTCATCCCTAAAGGATGTCTCGATAATGCCCGCTTTTCCGCCACCAATCGCACAAGCATATGATAAGGCTAGCTTCCTTGCCTTACCAGATGCATCTTGGCTAACAGCAGTTAGGCAAGGCACACCGCCTCCAGCGGAATAAGTAGAACGAACCGTATGTCCAGGCGCTTTTGGAGCAACCATTATTACATCCAAATCGTTTCTCGGAATTACCTGTCCGTAGTGAATATTGAAACCATGAGCAAACCCTAAACTCGCTCCTTTTTTTATGTTTGGCTCTATATCATTTTTGTAGACGCTCGAAATAGTTTCATCTGGCATAAGTAACATAACTACGTCAGAGTCTTTTGTAGCCTCAGCCACTTCCATTACAGACAACCCAGCCTTAACTGCCTTTCCCCAAGAGCTACCATTCTTTCTTAATCCAACAACTACATTGACTCCTGATTCAAATAAATTTAATGCATGCGCATGCCCCTGAGAACCATATCCGATTATTGCAACTTTCTTACTTTTGATTAAACCTTGGTCTGCGTCCTTGTCATAAAGAACATTCATTTGATTCCCCCTTTTTATTTTACAAGCTCAAACTTTTTTCACCCCTCGCTAAACCAGATGACCCAGTTCTAGCAACTTCTATTACAAACTCTTCATCTATGGATGATAAAAAAGCTAAAAACTTATCTTCATCACCTGTTAGTTCGATTGTGTAGGTCTTATCCGTAACGTCAACAATATTTCCTCTAAATATATCAGCCATTCTCTTGAACTCTTCTCTGTTCTTACCAGTAGC
>NYVY01000091.1 GCA_002684875.1 Pseudomonadota bacterium | reverse complement strand
ATGGTGCGAAACTGGAAAACCAGATTTAGAGTTTGCGAAGAATTTTGCTGAAGCAATACACGATAAGTTTCCTGGTAAATTATTATCCTACAATTGCTCCCCATCTTTTAACTGGAAAAAGCATTTGGATGATACGACAATTGCAAAGTTTCAAAGAGAACTGGGTGCTATGGGGTATAAATTCCAATTCATTACTTTAGCTGGATTTCACTCATTGAACTACGGAATGTTCAATCTTGCACACGGTTATGCGCGTAATCAAATGAGTGCCTATGTTGAGCTTCAAGAGGCTGAATTTGCCGCTGCGGAAAAAGGCTTTACTGCTGTAAAACATCAGAGGGAAGTAGGTGTTAGTTATTTCGACGCTGTGACGACCACAATCGAAAGAGAGGCGTCAACAGGTGCCTTTAAAGGGTCTACTGAAGACGAGCAATTTTGATTATAATGAGTAGCGGTGGTTTTAAGAGTTTGCATCTCCTCGGGTAATGAAACGATAATATATTTCAATGCTCTGTTTTCACTCTTGTAAGTGCGGACGTTTTGGTGGTTAAGTTCTTCAAATTCTGATTAAGGAAAGGCTGAACAGTAAAGGGGCTAATGATAGCTCAATTAGTTGACAGTTGGATATGATAGTTATTTATATTTTGATCGGAACTTTGGTTGCTGGTGTAGGGAGCGTTTTGGTTGCTGGCTTTCTAAGTATAAATTTTTTGTCCAAATACGGGGATTATTTTTTGAGTTTTGCTGCTGGAGCATTGCTTTCCACAGCCTTTTTAAATTTGTTGCCTGAAGCTTTTCACTTGGTAGATCATCATTCACCACTCACTCTTACCCTCTTGCTGGGACTAGTGTTTTTCTTTCTTTTAAATAAGTTACACTTGTACCACCATAGTCACGATGAGGATGAATTACCAAACTTAAATAAAAAAAATTCATTGGAAACTGGGGAGATACAAACTATAAGTTTTGGGGGTCGCTATGTAATTCTCATTTTAGGTGATTCAATCCATAAGTTTGGAGACGGAGTTTTAATAGCGGCAGCTTTTATTGCTGATATTCGCGTCGGTATTCTCGCGACTCTTGCGGTAATAACTCACGAAATACCTCACCATATTGCCGATATAGCATTAATAAAAGAGGAAACCTCTTCGTTTTCTACCGCAATTAAATATGTTTCTTTCGCAGGGTTATTTTCAGTTATTGGAGGTGTGTTAAGTTTTTATCTTTTGGATAGTTTTTACGAGGTCCTCCCTTATTTATTAGTTTTAGCATCGAGTAGTTTTTTATATGTAGCCCTTGCTGACCTTATTCCACAATTAAAAAAGAGAACTCGGATCGACAAGGCATTTAAACAGGTTTTTTGGCTGTTCATGGGTATTATATTGATTGGTGTAAGTTCCCTTTTTTCACATTAGTAACTAATAAACTGTTGGGTATGAGTCGGAGTAACACCAAAGATACCAAGCTGCTATTGTATTCCATGGGTGCCAGATTTGGTTTAACTCAGGAATTAAAGCGTTAACTTCAGTAACATTTGAGAGGTTATAGGCAACCTTAATTGTGTTGATGATTCCTACATCCCTATTTGGAAATACATTGGGTCTCATTAAGTGAAATATTAAGTACATTTGAGCCGTCCATAAACCAATTCCTTTATGCAAACACAACGCTTTGATAATTTCATCGTCGGTTAAGTTTTTTAGATTATTCCAGTAAATAGGTTTTTTTTTTATATTTTTTGATATTTCTGTTAAGTAGTAAATTTTTTTTTCAGATATACCGAAATATTTAAATTTATTTTTTGATTTTAAAAAACATGAAGCCGAGATATTAACTGAAAATTCTTTATTTAAAAGCATGTTTTCTAACGAGACCAAAAAAAGAACTCTTTGTGAAATTTTCTTGGCGGCTGAATTCGAGATCTGCTGGCTAATTATTGCCCGAACTAAAGTTAAAAAAAAGTTACCATGACTATAAAGTCTAATTTCTTTATTATTTCGTATTATTTTCGCTAAAATAGGATCTTTGGAAGTTATTGCTGAGACTCCTTCGTCCCAATAGCTAGGATAAATGATTTTTCTAGGATTCATATGATAATTTTAATATCTCCAGCTAAAACGTTTAACTTTAATTCTAAGGATATAAAGGTTGAGTCCACAGAGTCAATTTTTATGCAAGAAAGTCAAAAACTCGTAAAAAATTTACAGAGTTTATCAAGCAATGATTATCAAAAACTAATGGGTATTTCCGAAAATTTGGCAAGATTAAATAAAGATAGACATTTAAGCTTGAGTGAAGAAAATGACAGTAGTTCAAAAGAAGCTCTGTTTGCTTTTCGCGGAGATGTCTATGTTTCGATGGCTCCAGAGACATTTAGTAAAAGTGATTTAACGTTTTGTCAAAACCATTTGAGAATACTATCGGGTCTTTACGGTGTTTTGAGACCATTTGATTTGATTAAAGCACATAGGTTAGAGATGGGAACTCCTCTGAGGAATGAGCGTGGAAAAAATCTTTATGAATGGTGGGGAGACAAGATTGCTGGATTATTAAACGAGGATATTTGCCAACATAAAAATAAATTCTACGTAAATCTTGCATCTGATGAATATTTTAGATCAGTTAAAAAGTTACTCACAGAAAAAGTTATTACTCCGATATTTCAAGAGAGAAAGGGTGATAATTTTAAAGTTGTAGGAATTCAAGCGAAAAAAGCCAGAGGTTTGATGACAGCGTATATTATTAAAAATCAAATACAAAATGTCAAAGAACTAGAATCCTTTAGTTGTAGTGGCTATAAATTTAATGGCAAGTTGTCAAATAATCTCAAACTGGTTTTTCAGCGGAACTGATAATAATTGGTTCAATCGTTAATGATATGTCAAATTTTTTCATAACTTGTTTCTGTATAACCGTTGCAAGATAGAAGATTTCACTGGCGTTAGCTTTGTCGTAGTTTACGAGGACTAAAGCATGTTTTGCAAACATACCAAGGTTTCCATAACGTTTTCCTTTAAAATTACATTGTTCTATAAGCCAAGCTGCTGAAATTTTCATACCGTCAGCAGTGGGTACCAAACGAATTAAAGGGTATTTCTTTTTTAAGTCTGCCGCATGTCTCTTTGATATTATTGGATTTAAAAAAAAACTACCAACGTTAGGGTAGTCTTTTAAGTCTGGCAACTTACTATTTCTTACCTTCATTACTTGCTCTGCCACTGCGAAAATATCTGGAGTTTCAGGTAAAAATTTCTTGACACTTTCATATTGGGGAATATTTGGGTTGTTCCATTCCTTAGAAAGCTTGAAATCAATTGACACAATTATATAGTTGGAAGAAGAGTTTTTTGATTTTTTTTTAAAGTAACTAGTTCTGTAGTCAAATTCGCAATCTTCTTTTTTTATTGAATTTATCACCCCTTTTTTTATATCGTACACACGAAGACTATGAATAGCCTCTGAAACTTCAGATCCATACGCTCCAATATTTTGAATTGGGGCTGCTCCTACCGAACCAGGTATACCTGCCAAGCATTCTAAGCCTTGGATTTTTTTACGCAAGGTCCACAAAACGAATTCATGCCAGTTTTCCCCAGCATTACAGCGTATATGAACATCTTTTCCAAAAACATTTTCTATTCGTTTACCTTTAATTTGATTAATAAAAACAGGTGTTATAAATGGTCGATAAGATGGTGCATCAAGCACAACATTGCTTCCTTCTCCAAGAATAATTATTTCATTTTTTTTATTTACAAAATTAAGAAGATCCTGTTCTGCACGAATTGTCCTTAATTCAGAACAAAATGCATCTAATTTTAACTTGTTGAAATTTTTAAGATTTTTTAATGGTATTTCTTTTATTTGTTTTTTAAGATCCATATCGGGCCATTAAATGAACTTTGACTTATCTCAATGGAACCTTCTTTTGCTAACTCTAAAACTGCTAGAAAAATTACTATAAGTTTTGCTTTTTTCTTAGTACCAGAAATAAGAGGGACTCTGTCAAGGACTACATTTCCATTTTCGTTTAAATGTTTTAAAATGTTAGACATAAACTCCCTTACTGATAAAGATTCAGTTGCAATTTTGTGAGCCTTTAGCTTTTCGTTATCATTGATAGCTCTTTGCAAAGCTAGCAGGATATCAGATGGATTTAAAGATAAAGCTCGCTCGCTCGAAACATATTCATGATGAACTGCAGTGACTGACCAATCCCGGCCTATTCGTGGCATCAATTCTATCTTTTGTGCAGCCTCTTTAAACTTTTCGTATTCAAGCAATTGTTTAGCCAATTTTGCGCGCGGATCAATTTCCTCACCGTTTTCCAAGTTCTCTAGTACTGGCCTAGGTAACAGCATTCTTGTTTTAATATCTACTAAAATCGCTGCCATTAAAAGATACTCAGCCGCTAGTTCAAGATTTTTACCCTTTATCTGGTCAATGTAAGTAAGATATTGAGAGGTTATTTCTGAGATAGGGATATCAAGAATATCGAAATTCTGCTTTTTTATTAAATAAAGTAGTAAATCAAGAGGTCCTTGAAATGACTCTAAAAAAACTTTTAATGCATCTGGCGGGATAAATAAGCCTTCTGGAAATTTTTCCAAAGGCTCGCCATAAAGTAAGGTATCGTCCATTTTTATTTATTGGTTATTATCAAAGTAAACATAAGATTTTTGTCTAATTTTCTTATATTTCTTTAATTGGTTCGTATTTTTATTATTTTCTATTGGTTTATCCCACAACTCTCCTCGACCATTCCTTTGTTTTTTCTCCAAGTCAGGTATGTCTTCTTTTAATCCGTCCAGAAAACTAGATATTTTCGACCTATACTTATTCTTTTTTAGAATCATAATTGTTTATTCTCCCATTAGCGCGCTAACATTCTCATGCTTTATTCTAACTAGAAGATGATCAGCTTTTTTAATTTTTTTTATTTGTATACTCTCTAAATCGTTCCAAGTTAGAGGTTCAAGGTCACAAAACACATCCCTTTCAATTTTTTTGCATGTATCGGGAATAACTGGTTTTAAAAGAATAGTTAACGCCCCAAAAGACCTTATTGCAACGGATAAGACGCTGTGAAGATAATTCTTTCCTGCAGCAGTTGCGACCCCGCTTGATTTTATCATCTCCCATGGTTTTTTTTCTTGGAAATATTGGTTAACTTGATCTACAAGAAGCATGATGTCTCGGATAGCTTGAGCGGTATTTCTTGTTAAATATAAGGCTTTGATTTCGTCAGACTTTGCTTTAATGGTGCTTTCAATGGCAAGCCCTTGAGAGTTTATTTCCATAATCGTTTCTTTTGGAAGAACATGGCCTTCAAAGTGTTCAAGTAAAAACTTAGAACATCTGCTTTGGATGTTTATAAATTTTCCAACTAAATCACTATTAACTTTCTGACAAAATTCAGAGATGTTTAAGTCGATGTCTTCCATAGAACCATTCAATTTACACGCAAAATAATACCGTAAGTAATCGGGGTTAATATCACATTTAAGAAATTGTTGGGCGGTGACGAAAGTACCTTTTGATTTGCTCATCTTTTTTCCGTTTACAGTAAGAAAACCATGAGCGAAGATTGAAGTGGGTGTTCTATAACCTGCAAAGTGCAGTATTGCAGGCCAGAATAGAGCGTGAAAATATAATATATCTTTTCCGATAAAGTGAATTTGTTCATATTCACTATCTAAAGAAACGAAATCATCGAATTTTTTTCCAGACAAAGAGCACCAGTTCATTAAGCTAGCATAGTAGCCTATTGGCGCATCAAGCCAAACATAAAAATATTTATCTTTTTGATCTGGAATTTTAAAGCCGAAGTAGGGAGCATCCCTCGATATATCCCAATCTATAAGGGAAGAGTTATTTATATCTGTTGATAGCCATTCTTTTATTTTATTCCTTGCTTCCTCTTGCAGCCTGTTATCTTCAAAAACCCACTTATTTAGGAATTTAATACACTTTTTATCTGAAAGTTTGAAGAAAAAATGGTCAGTTTTTTTCTTGATTGGTGTTTTTCCGCTTAACACTGATTCTGGATTTAAGAGATCGGTTGGGCTGTAAGTAGCACCACATTTGTCGCAGGAATCCCCATACTGATCATTTGACTTACACTTTGGACAAGATCCAGTAATATATCGGTCAGGAAGGAACATTAGTTTTTCGTCATCGAAAAACTGATGAATGGTTTTTTTTTCGATTAAATTTTCATT
>NYVY01000090.1 GCA_002684875.1 Pseudomonadota bacterium | reverse complement strand
TGAGAAGTTTGAAGGCTAATAGCAGTACCGCTGTTTCTGCTGGTTCTCGCCCAGTGCCTGTTGGTGAACCGAATAGTTTTGAAGCCAGGGAAGGTTTAGCGAGTTTGAAGAGTTCTACTTCAAATCTAATGGGGCCCGGCGGTTTTGCAGGACCATCTCGTCTCGATAGGAATGTATTTTCCTCGTCTGAATTAAATTTTGGGGTTAACAGGGCAGGAATTATTCAGGCGCCACTTGGGGATAACGAGTCTATTGACAATTTCCAGACCGAAAATAATCCAAGCATCAATCAATTTGCTGAACGAGTTGATAGGTCCATAGATACGTTAAATAAAAGGATGGAGGATCTGAATCGGGCAATTCGTTTTTCTCGAGATAAAGAGTCAAATACAGATGTAATTACTGTAGTGAATCCAGATAACGGTGATGTCGTTAGACAAATACCACCTGAACACGCTATAAGAGTATCGGAGGGCTTAAAATCAATGAGAGGAATGCTATTTGATGATAAAGCTTAGATTCTTTTATAATTCAGCAATTAATTGATATAAAAGAGGTTTCCTATTGACGGGGTCTAAGAAAAGCTGGGCAAGCATCTTTACCCCCCTCATTTGTAAGAGAAAATTTGTATTCTCTGTAAACAAACTTTCTACCGTTGAAGTACTTGCAGGCCAACTTAGAAAATTCTGCGTCATTGTACTCACCAAAAACTTCTATAAAATCCTGTGAGGTTATTGCCCCATCTCTTTCGACTACTAATTCTTCCGTTAAAATTTTTGACCCAGATAAGAACAAAAACAACTCAAACAAGATGCCCACGCTAACAAGGGTAAAAATTAGAAAAAAATAACCTTTTATATTCATTTTATTTTTGCTTTATTTTGAGTATAAGATAATTACGGTGGGTCTTCAAATGATACATGTCATTGTCCATAAATTGGAACAAAAACAAATTGCTTAACTGAATAGACAAAGAGGTTGTTTTTGGGGAGAAAAGTTGTTCAATTTATATAGTTCTCTATAGTTTGGATAAAGTATTCGTTCTTTTTGTCGATTAACGTATGGTCGGATGGATTAGTTGTGTGTATACGAAAAAACTTGGAAGGTAATTTGTTATGAAAAATTTTTACGTATTTAGGGCCAAATGCGTCATAAGTAGTATATTGGCAATATTTTTCTTGACTGGGTGTGCAACGGTATTCGAAGGCACATCTCAGCCAATTTCTGTTACTCTCACCCCAGAATCTACTATTTGTAGGGTCTATAGAGAGAATCGAGAATTAGGCGCGTTGACTGCTGCTAACCCAGTTTTGTATACCCAACGGTCTCCTAAAGAACTGGTACTTGTTTGTCACGCTCAAGGCTTTCAACCACGAATGCTTAGATTGGTAAGTAGCCCTTCTGGCTTGGGAGCAATTGGAGTCGCTGGTGGAGGTGTTGGTGTAGTAAATACAATTTCTAATGAATTTGGATGGGACAACATAATCGCTAATTCCAAGTCAACAACAAGCACCTATTTGGGGCTAGTTCCAGGCGTAGTCGATATGTTGACTGGGGCATATTGGCGTTACGATAATCAAATAAATATTGTCTTAGAACCTTCAAGTTAATTAAAAGGTGGTTTATTGTATGAAGTTTTCCCCTACGGCTATACTTTCGATTTGTTTGATGTTCTTTTCCCATGGGGTACTTCTAGCTCAAGGCGTTGAAGAAGCAAGTAATTCAGATAAATCTCTGGATAAGGTTCCTATTAGGCCTGTTCAAAACTCAAGCTTTTATCCAGACGACGATCCAGAATCAGGAAAGGATAGGTGCCTTGTTGGAAAATTTAGATTGATAGCGCTAAATACGAAAGATCCAACGGAAAGATTAAAAACGGCAGAACTTTGGATTCAAAGTGAAGGAAAGTTTTGTACAATTGCAAAATTATTGTCCATACGTAACAACAGAGCTCAGTGGTTAGGAACTGCCGATTCGATAACTATCGATGCTGAGTTAGATATGCAGTTAGAAATTGCTTTGGATAAGAATGATGAAACCTTCGCTGCGTTATACGGTTTGAAATTACCACCCCCTCCCGCGGACGACGAAGAAGTCCAATAGAGTAAAGTAACACTCTTCTAGGTTATTTTGCTTAGATCTATAAACATAGTATCTTCAGCATGACTTATTTTTGGTTTTTTGACTCAAGCGCAATTTTTGGTCGAAATTTTACCTGTTTAGACTTGGTCATAAATGAGTTCGATATTGTCCAAAAAATAGGTGAGGCAGCGTAGTAAAATTTCACTGGAGATATTCCCGATATCAAAATAATCAATTATCTTAGAAAGATAGTTGAGTGATTAAGTGTAAAATTCATATTCTAAAAATATCTAAATTGATTTTAATGATGTTGATTTTATTTAAAAAAGAATAAACACTTTAAAAATAAAAGGGGGTTCAAGTGGAGCAAAATTAATCGGTGGCTTTGAACCAACCGCTTTTCAAAAAGCTAAAAAACTTATTCATAAATCGGATGATGAAAAAAATAATTGTTGAGATATAAAAAAATGGAGTGAAAATTGTTGATGAAAGAATTGAATGTTTTGGAAGTAGTTCTGCGGGTATAAAAATTGCAGAAATTTGTATGAGTGGACTCGGAGGATCGGAAAAATATGATTTTCGGGGAACAAAGAATACTAAATATGACGTAATGAAATACGCTAAAAAAAGATTTTTTCGTAAATCAGTATACCAATAGATTAGCAGCTCTTTTAAAACAACCGATATTTAAGAGTGTGTTTCCTTGAATAAGCAATTATCAAGAAAGGAACAAAAAAAATAATTTTATGGAAAGAATTACTCTTGAAACTTATTTATTCTGGCTAACAAAGATTGAAGATTCTAATATTAAGAAAAAGCATTGCTTTAAAATAGCTTAGGAGGGAAGAACATTGAGAGAAAGATATTTCCAACACAAATTGATTTTCAAAATACATTTATTAAAGCAAAAAATGGTAGGATACGGAAAACAAGTGGAGAAAGATGTAAAGAACTTAGTTTTTTTTTGAAAAGAAGGATTAAATTCTGGGGCGTCAGCTGACTTTACTGTTTGTACACTTTTGTCACTTAGTTTGTTAGAACCTGATTATGTGGCTAAGACAGCTTTGCTACTTGGTAAACTTTTTTGGGTAAAAAGGCAGTTTTTTTGAAATTTTTTTTATGGAGAAACTTAGATGGCAAAAATTGACCGATTAATGGTGGGAGAATCCCTAGTCGGCGAAGGAAATGAGGTTGCTCATATTAATCTTATTTTGGGTCCTAGGGGAAGCGCTGCTGAGTCCTCTTTCACAAACGCATTTACGAACAATAAGGATGGCTTTACAAGTTTATTGGCTGTTGTTTCACCTAATTTGATGTGTAAGCCTGCTACGGTAATGTTTAACAAAGTTACTATAAAAGGTGAAAAACAGGCGGCCCAGATGTTCGGTCCTGCTCAAAGAGCAGTCGCCATGGCTGTTACCGACAGTGTTGAAGATGGTACCATTCCAGCAAGTGAAGCTGATAATATTTTTATTAGTGTTGGAGTTTTTATCAACATGGAAGCAGACGATGATAAAAAAATTCATGACTACAACTATCAAGCGACAAGAATGTCTATAAAAAGGGCTGTTACTGGACAACCTTCAGTCTCGGAGGTGGTTTCAAGTAAAGGTTCCTCATCATATTCCTGATTTGTTACGAGAGAAAAGATTACAACCTATCATCTTTTTGGGGTTTCTTGACTTATGTTTTTAACAGATTAAAAGGAAAGGGTGAAAACATATCGACATTTAATCTAGAGAGGTGTGTTAGTGATTGTTCATTGAAGGGAAAGAAAAAATTATAGTTAGCAAAAAGTCTTTTGATTAACTAATGACTTTCTTATTTTTTTCTTTGTTTTTATAATTACCTGATTCTTTATTACACGAGTATGGTTTTGAATAAGACCTTTGCTCGATAACCGAAAAAATTTCTCAATATCGAGTATTGGGGTTATTGTAAATTTTCGGTTTAAAAGTTCTGGATGGGGAATTGTAAGTATAGGGTTTTGTGTGATAATTTTGTTAAAGTCATTGAACGTTAAAAGATCGATGTCAATTACCCTCGGAGCATTTTTAAAGGTTCTTTGTCTTCCGAGAAACTTTTCGAAGATAAGTAATTTTTTTAGTAATAAATGAGGACCAAGTTTAACTTGAGCGGAGACGACACAGTTTAAAAAAAATGGTTGGTGTGAAAATCCTATTGGAGATGTTTTATAAATTGGAGAAATTTTATTTATTTTTATAAGTTTTTTCCCAGATATTAGAGCAATGGCTCGATTTAATTGCTTTAGAGGATTTTTCTGGTTACTGCCGCAACCGATTATTATTTTATTTGACATTAGGAACTGTTTTTTAGGAAAAATAATTATGGCAAGCAATGAGAAAGTATATTCGGAGACTGAAATAAGTACGAAGCTCGACTCAGACCATCCTAGATGGTACTACGAGAACGGATGGATTAAAAGGAAATATAAAACTAGCGGATGGAAATCAACTTTAATGGTGGTTAATTTAATCGGTCATATGGCTGAGGCGGCTTGGCATCACCCAGACCTGTCGATATCATATGCGTTTGTAATTGTTAAGATCCAAAATCATGAAGCTAAAGGTATTACCGAAAAAGATTTTTATCTGGCAAAAGCAATAGAAGATATAGTTCAATGGCAGCCTAGCAAGGAGAAAATAGTTGACGGAACTCCAGACGATTCCAGGTTTAAATACATTAAATATGACTAATTTTTAAAACTTATAGATCCAACTTTTGTCGATTAGCCGGGAGCCAAGTGTTTTTATAAACATATTTCTGATGTCTCTCAAAGGCCATCCTAACTGAAATATATGCCCGTTGATTTGAGATTCTATTTGCATTCGTTGACACCTTCTAAATCTACTTGTAGCAAATTCTTGGAAGGTCTCATCATAGATACCTTTGTTCTTCTTCAGAAGTTTGAAAAGTACACGGCCATCCTCCAACGCCATTGCTGCTCCTTGGGCCAAATGAGGATATAGAGGATGAGCAGCATCACCCATAAAGAGTACTCTTCCCTCAGTAATATGATTAACTTTGGTTATAAAACCTGTGTTGTAAAGCGGCCACTTTTTCCAATCTTGAATATTCTTTAGTAAGTCTATGAGAGTTCTATTTTTTATTTTAAGCAAATCGATTAGAAATTCAGGTTTTTTGCTAATGCTCATTATTTTCTTTACAAGTTTTTTATTTACAGCAAAAACAATATTAATATGACCCATACTATTAATTGGGTACGAAACCAAGTGACAATCATCTCCCATCCAAACATTTATATTTTTCTGGATTACTTGCACTAAGTCAGTATTTGAATAAATTTTTCGGAACACAACTGAGCCAGAAGTTTTTAAGCCGTTTTTTAGGTTTAAATTATTGTTTTGGCTTCTTATTCCGTCACAGACGCACATGTAATCAAAATGAGATTTTTGTCCGTTAGTATTCTCACAGATAACTAGTTCCTCATTTTGGTAAACTGACCTTATTGCGGCCCCATGTTTAAATTTTACTTTTAATTTCTTACATTTTTCTAGTAGGGCTTTGTGTAGGACGCTCCTAGAAATTGTTACATAAGGAAACCCATATTTCTTTACCATAGCGTTACCTAGATTGATTTCTTTTAAGCTTTTTAAGGAGCGCATGTCATTAACAACTAATTGCCTTGGATAAAAGCATTTTCTGATTATTTCATCCAAGAGCCCTAATTCTTTCAAAGACTTTGAAGCATTAGGCGTCAGTTGAATCCCAACTCCTTCACCTCTGATATCGTCAGCTCTCTCGAACACAGTCACTTCTATTCCAAATGTTGAAAGAGAAAGTGCTGCGGAAAGCCCAGAAATTCCTGCGCCGACAACACCAACATTTCCTTGTTTTGATTTCATGTTTTATGGCTGTACATTTTTCGCAAAATTGAGGGGGTGGTGGCGCGCCCGGCAGGATTCGAACCCACGACCCCCTGGTTCGTAGCCAGGTACTCTATCCAACTGAGCTACGGGCGCCTTTATAAAATTTAAATGGTGACTGTATTCATAACTAACTAGAGTGAGCTGGTTCTGTTGCGGTAAGGGCTATTTTTATAAGTTCAGCAACAGTTCTTGCTTCAACTTTTGTCATTATATTGGCTCTGTGGGCTTCTACTGTTTTTATGCTGATATTCAAATCATCGGCTATTTGTTTATTAAGTCTACCAGCCGTTATTCTTTCTAGTACTTGATTTTCTCTGGGGGTAAGTTTTGCTAACAAGCATTGAGCTTTTAGGTTATTTTCTTTCTTATCGTTTGACTCTCGATCTTTTTTAAGAGCGCCATCGACTAGCTTACAAATTTCTTCCTCGCTAAAGGGCTTTTCAAGAAAGTCAATAGCTCCTTTCTTCATGCTCTTAACTGCAAGCGTGACCGAACCGTGCCCAGTAATGAAAATAACTGGAATATTAATTTTTTTAGTTAACAGTTCGTCGTGTAACTCTATACCTGTAATGCCTGGCATTCTGACGTCTAATATCAAACATCCCGTGAGACTGTGTTCTTGTCCAGCTTGAGTGTCTAAAAGTTGTTCCGCATTTTCGAAGACTTTTACTGAATACCCATTCCCTTCTAACAACCATTTTAAACTATCCCTTACTGCCTCATCATCATCGACAATATAAACAAATTCTTTCATAGTATAGAATCTTTCCTATTTACCATCTTCCTAGATAGATTGATCTGCACCGTACGTAGTTCCCTTAACATTGTGCCTTCGTTTTAATGGAACTGTAAAGTAAAACACGCAACCTCCAGACTTTTTATTGATAAACCATAATCTTCCATTGTGAGATTCAATTACCGATCTACAAATATTTAATCCAATCCCTGTTCCTTCGTTTTTTGTAGAAAAAAAGGATTCAAATAACCTGTCTTTGATTTCATCGGAAACACCAGGTCCCTGATCATGGATAGAAAAAGTGACATCTAGTTCAGACGATTCAACTACTAAGGTTAATTTAGTTTTTTTTGAAATCCTCATCGATTCTAAACCATTTTTAATGAGGTTTAGTAATACTTGTTCAATTAAAATCGGATCTACATAAATCATTGGAATTGGATTTTGTATCTTTTGTATTATTTCCATTCCCATATTTGCTGCATCAATTTCCGCAAGTTCTATAGTTTCATTTACTATCGTGCTTGGTTTGACGAGTCTCCTGCTGGGGTCACTTTTTCGCACAAAGTTCCGAATTCTTTTGATCACACTTCCTGCTCGACTTGCTTGTCTAGCCGTTTTGGTTAATATTTCTAATAATTCCCCGGCAACTAGCGGCTTACCTTTAGCAGTAAAGCTTCTAATTCGAGCGCCAGCACCAAGCGTGTAGTTGCTTATGGCAGTAAGAGGTTGGTTTAATTCATGGGCGAGGGAAGACGCCATTTCTCCCATCGTAACCAGCTTTGATGTCTGTTGAATTTTCTCATACTCCTCTCTCTGCTTCAATTCGTTGATTTGTTGTGATGTAACATCTGAGGCAACGAGTAATTCGACTTCTCTACCATCCACCCATTTAATATTTTGTAATCTAGTGTCGAACCATTTTTTCACTTCTGGGATATAAATTGTACTTCGACTTTTTTTCCGTTCCTTTTCACGGCCAACGAGGATTGCGTGCCCATTTAATGCGTACTGTGCAAACCATCTTTGATAGGTATCGTTTGCAAATAATAAATCATCATACGATCCTTTCAAAGCTACTGAAACAGCGGTATCAAGAGATTGTAAGACAGTTGTAAACCGCTCTTGCGCATTTGCTAATTGATTTCTGTACACCGTCGGTTCGGTTATATCTGTAACTGAAGTCATCCAACCCGTTTGTTTTCCAGAAGAGTCTTTCAATGGAGAAGTGTACATTCTCGTGATTATCCTCCGACCGCTATGATGCATAACTGTAACCTGATCTCCAAGTTCTGTTAATTTAGCACTTAGTAAATCCTTAGAAAATTTCGTGAGCTTATCAATTTCTTCAGGAGGCCAATATGGGTATGGTGGAAAAGCCCCAATTAATTCGTCTTCCGACAGACCAACAAGACCACAAAATGCTGGATTAATGTAGGTTATTTGACCTTCTAAATCAATTACACGCATTCCAGTAGCCATCGAATTCTCCATAGCTCGTCTGAATGATATTTCCACAGATAGAGCATCTTCAGTTTCTTTACGTCTCTTTGCATGCCGAATGAGCATTATATTACTCAAAAGAGCTACCGCCATTAAACTAAAAACTAGTATATTCAACGCGCCGCTAAAATTACTAGATAACGGAGTTTTCGAGTGGCCGAAAAGAATGACAGAGTCACCCAACTCTAAAAGGTTTACTTCATGCGAAGAGTATTCTAAATTGTTCTGTTTTCGTTCCCTTCTGTTGCTGAGTTCAAAAGTTACCCTATCGGCTACGCCAGATGGAATTGTAACATCAAGCATGACAGGCACAGAATAAGTAGCAATCAACATTCCGTTTGGACTTCCTTTAGTCATAACTGGTGAATGTAAATCAATTTGTATATCTTGTGTTTGTCCATCTGCTTCAAATACATCAGAGTAAACAGGTTTTCGTGTCTTAATAGCTGCACTAAAAGCTTTCTGGCTTTCACTCCGAGAGAGCCTTCGTGAACTGGTCACGGGAGTTAATAAAAAAGAGTCCGTCGGGTTAAAAAAAGAAGAGGTTGAGGCAAGCTCACTACCTTGTAAATTTACCCAAGTTAACAAAAGAATTTCTGGACTTGAAGCGAAAAAGTTTTCGGAGTATCGCTTAAATTCTACTTGGGATATTTCTCTCCTGCCTAAGTCTCTAGCAATTGCATTGAGTGCAAACTCATTTCTTCTTAACTTAAGTCTAATTGCTTGTGCACTGCTCTCGACGTCCTGAAGTATTATGGACTGGCTTTGACGAAGGTCAGATTGGTAGATTATCCAAAAAGTCAATGACATGACCATACCAAGTCCGATGACAGATAGAATTGGTACGAGAAAAAAAACTGCACCACTTTTTGTTAAAGGGTTATGATTTTTTTCTTTCATTTAAATATTATTTTATTAAACCTATTTCAATGTTTAAGTGGTAGTTATTTATTCAGCATACTTCTGGCCCTTCTAATAGCCTCAATAACTCGTTCAGGGTTCGTTCCGCCTATATGGTTTCTAGCTTTGATAGATCCTTCGGGATCTAAGATTTCATAAACATCATTTTCGATTTGTGGTACAAATTCTTTGTATTTGTTCAGTTGAATATTTTTGAGAAGTAAGTTGTTCTTTTCTGCATACGAAACAATTTTAGATACTGCTTCGTGGGCCTCCCTGAATGCAATATTTTTTGCTACTAGATAATCAGCAAGATCTGTCGCTGTGCAAAAACTATTATCAACGGACTTCCTCATATTAGAATGATTCACTATAAGAGAATCGATTAATATTGAAAAAATATCGATAGTTTCTTTTATAGTGTCAACAGTATCAAATAAGGGTTCTTTATCTTCCTGGTTATCTTTATTATATGCTAGCGGCTGGGCTTTCATAAGTATTAATAGACTAATAAGGTTACCGATTATTCTCCCAGTTTTTCCTCTAGCTAATTCTGGCACGTCAGGATTCTTTTTTTGAGGCATTATGGATGATCCAGTGCATAATTCGTCTGGTAATTTTACATAACTATTAGTATCAGAATTCCACATTATGATCTCTTCGGAAAGTCTTGATATATGAGTCATAAAAATTGAACTAAAGCTCAGAAATTCAATTATAAAATCTCGATCACTTACGGCATCTATAGAATTTTCACAAATTGATTCAAATCCAAGTTGTTTTCTAACATATTCTCTGTCAATGTCGAACGAGGTTCCAGCTAGTGCCGCGGATCCAAGTGGAAGACAATTAACTCTTTTTCGAACATCAATTAGCCGCTCTTGGTCCCTCAAGAACATTTCATGGTAAGCCATCAAATGGTGACCGAATGTGATTGGTTGAGCTGTTTGTAGGTGGGTGAGCCCCGCCATAATGGTGGAAGAGTTTTTTTCAGCTTGGTTTAGAATTGCTATTCTTAAGTCAGTTAAGAGCTGGTTGATACAGTCAATTTCGTCTCTTAGCCATAGTCTCAAATCTGTTGCAACTTGGTCATTTCTTGACCTTCCAGTGTGGAGTTTCTTACCAGGTTCTCCGACAATTTGAGTCAACCGAGCCTCAACGTTTAGATGAACATCCTCTAATTGGACGTTCCAAAAAAAAACGCCTTCCTGTATTTCTGTTGAGATAGTATCGAGACCTTCAATTATTTTTTGCAGTTCTTTCTCTGAAAGTACACCAATACTGCGAAGCATCATTGCATGAGCTCTAGATCCTTGGATATCAGATTTAGCCAGTCTTTTATCAAAGCTGATAGAAGCGGTATATTTTTGGACCTTGTCAGAGACTGGGCTTGAAAATCTCCCCGACCAGCCTTCAGTTTTTTTTTGTAATTGATCAGTCACGTTGCCCCTTATTACCTATAATTAGATAATGATTACTATAGCATCTAGAAAAAGTCGTTTGGCAATGTGGCAAGCTTTACATGTTCAGGCCCTGTTAAAAAAGACATTAAAAATTGAGGAGGTAAATATTCTTGGCTTGTCGACTGTCGGTGATGAAATTCTTGACCGTAGTTTATCAAAAATTGGAGGGAAAGGTCTCTTTGTAAAAGAACTCGAGTCCGCTTTAATTGAGGGAAAAGCGCAGTTAGCTGTTCACTCACTTAAGGACGTTCCTATGGAACTGCCCGATGGCTTTGTATTGCGAGCTGTACTACCTAGAGAGGATCCTAGAGATGCGTTTGTTAGCAATCATTATATGAGTTTGGATGACCTCCCTCACGGGGCTAAAGTTGGTACTTCTAGTTTGAGAAGAGAATTTCAAATAAAACTTTATCGTCCCGACTTAAAAATATTTTCTCTGAGGGGAAATTTAGACACCAGATTAAAAAAGCTTGACTCGGGAGATTATCAGGGGATTATTCTAGCTGCTGCTGGCCTAAAAAGATTGAATTTGAAAGAGCGAATAAGGCAATTTATACCTTTGGATGTTTCTCTACCCGCTGCTGGACAAGGAGCACTAGCGATAGAAACCCTTAAAAATTTCGATATAAACGGAGAATTTAGTCTGGAATCCCTTTGTGACGGAAAAACAAATCATGAAGTAATGACCGAGAGAAAAGTCTCAGCCGCTTTAGATGCTAATTGTCAGCTACCTCTGGCAGTTTTCTGTGAAAAAAAAACTATCTCCCCATTTTTTAGTTTGAAAGCTAAATTAGCTTTTCCAGATGGTGAAAATCTGTGTGAATCTGAACATGTCGGCGATGATCCAAACATTCTAGTACAGGAGGTTTTAACGGATTTAACCCAACAAGGAGCCGAAGATGTTATCAAAAGCCTCCGAAAGAAATAAAGTTATTCTAGTTACAACTAGGCCTGTTTGGGTTTTTGGCAAGAATTCTTGGAATAACAGTTTACAAACATTTTTGAATCCCGAAATTAGTTTGTTATCCGTACCAAGTCACACAATAAATTTAGTAGGAAAAAATTGGCTAAATAAGTTTTCCTGTCTTGATGATTTACTTGCCCAAGGACAAAACAAATGGAAAAAGAGGCTCATTTTATTCACCAGTCCAAATAGTGTAGAGGCTTTGTTTAAGGTAATGAGAATAGGGTCTTCCTCGAGAGTCCAATCAAAACTGTTAAGGAAAAAAATTAATTTTCTAATAAAAATGCTATCAGAGTGGATAAATAGGACTAATATCTTGACTATAGGAGCTATTGGCAAAGGAACGGCACTGAAGTTTGAGGATGAGTTCCTAAAATTTTTTAAGATAAAAAACCGACAAGAAAACAATTTACTTGAAAATATTGTTTACTCGTTAGACAGTCCCAGTGGAGTTAGTTGGGTCGGACAGCATATGGAATTTATTCGCACCCGACATATTTACATTATGGAAGGAAAAGAAAATAGCACAGGACTCTCTGATAACTTAAAAAAAAAGTGTAGGAAGGTTTCTCGGGTCAAAATTTACAGCAGGGAAAAAATGCCGATACATCAAGATAACTTAAAATATTTTACTGGTAAACTAGGATATGAAGGACTTAATAATGGTTTAATTAATTTTTTAAATGAGAGGTTTGTAGTATTAATGACTACATCGACTAATTTGGGTAATAACATTGATTTTTTTAAAGAATTAATAGGGAAAGACAGTTTGGAAATTATTACTCATCATAAAAAGATTGTTGATGATTTAAAGAAATTGGATCCAAAGGTTCCATGTACCCTTGTTGACTCCTTAAGTCCTAAAGCTGTTGCATCCGAGATAAATAAACTGTCAATGAAAATTAACTAGAAGAGAATCAAGGTATGGAAGATAACAAAACTGATTCAATCAAAACAAAGACTGCCAATAATGAACGGAGAGCGAACAAAGAAAAAGAGCAAGCTGGGGAAAAACCTAGTGATAAAAAGAATGCTGGAACTAAAATACCTAATAGAGATAATAGTATTGACGAAATAAAAAAGAAGAAATTTTTATTAATATTTTCTTTTAAACGAGTTTTACTATTACTTTTTATTATCTTTTTAATTTGTATTGGGGGATTTTTGCTTTACGATAAAGAAGAAGCTTTTAATTCTAGTTTTTACTTTTTAAAAAATATTATTACGTCAAAAGAAAGTCCTATGTCAACTGGCGTAAATAACCCAGTTGAAGATGATGGGATGTCAACTGACAGCAATAAAGATTCAACCATGGTTATGGAGGAAAATGATTCATTAAATACGGTCGAATTGTCTGAGTCCGTGAATGGTAATTCTACTGAAGCTGAAACGGCCGAAGAAAACAGTTTGACAGATGATTTAGTTGCACAAACTGGTGAGCAAAACACGGAACAACCGAAAAGTTCGGATTCTTCTTATTTAGAGAGGATCGAAGATCAAAATGTTGAAGCTTTTGTCCCTCAAGAAATAACGCCTGTTCAGAGGGTTTTACCGTTAGTTACTAAAGAAAAAAGAGATTTATTAAAGTTGATCAGAAACGGTTCTATCCTTGTCTCAAAACTTTCTGTGGATGACTTAAAAACAATTAACGGTATCCAAGAAGAGGAAGGTAGTGCTGACGAAGCTGATAATCTTCTACAGAAAGTTCTTCAAAAATTAAAAAATCTTGTGAAAGTAAGGAAAATTGACACAGAGATAATAGATATGGAGGCTGAGTATAAGATTGAGTTCAGAAAGCAAAAATTACTTACTGATTTTGTTTCCTGTAGTTCAATGACGGCAATTGGTTTGTATGATGAGGCAATAAGGGATGTCAAGGCTGTACAAAATACTTTGGTCCAACATTTTAACGTCGAGTCCGAGCAAGTAGAATTATTAGAAAATTTAACGTCTCGGATAAAAAATAAACTAAAAACTTTAAATGAGGACGGTTAGAGGATATGAGGTTGCTTCTTTCAATCATCCTAATTTTTGCTCTTTCCATTGGACTTGCGTTGGTTGTTGGGTCTAACGGAAGTGTTTCCATTGTTTGGCAGAACTATAAAATTGATTTGAGTTTAGCTACGTTTCTAGTAATCTCTTTCCTATTGCTTATTATTGGGGTAACTATAAAAAAGCTTTGGCTTTCAATTTTATTTTTTCCTGATCGGTTGATGCGTCAAAGAAAAGAAAAGGTAGAGCTAAAAAGAAAACGTATAGTAACTGACATGTTGATCTATCACCTCCTAGGCGATCAAGCAATGGTATATACTTGCCTTAAAAAGTTCAAAAAGAACTTTTTAAAGTCGAAGAATAGTGATTTGACTGAGGGGCGCCTATTATCCCTTGTGGCACTTAGTTGCAATGATAAAAGATTCAGTTTGGACGAAAGGGATTTTTGGTTAGAAGAATTAAAACGTGTTGAGAAGAACTTAAATGTTAAATATACCAAGAGTGAATTAATAGCTGCGGATAGGGCTCTTGAAGAAGGTCTAATTAATGGATTGGCTCAGAATTTGTCGGAGTTTCTAGGTCGAAATCCAAATAGTTTATTTGGAAGAGAGTTGTTAGTAAAAGTATTGTTAGTCGAAAAGAAATGGGAAGAGATCCTATTACAGTCTAGAATGTTGATAAATCAAGATGAGGATAATAAAAAGCAATATGAGAAAATAAGCGAAAAAGCTGTTCAGGAAATGTTGACAAATACCAAAGGGATTAGCAGCATAACGATTAAAAAAATCCTTGGATTGCTTAAAGACCATGAGATGCAAAACCCTCACATCATCGGTCAGCTCGCGGTCGCATTTCATAAAGTTGGCAATAAAAATCAATGTTCCGAAATGATTGAAAAATATTTAAATAAAAAGTGGGATAGTAATCTTTGTGTTCTCTATTGGAAATACCCTAGCGATACCAAACGGCAACTCAAAGCTCTGACGCAGTGGGAAAAAAAATATTGGAATAATTATGCCTACCGTACTTGTTTTGGGAACATCTGTATCCTAGAGCAGTTATGGGGAAAGGCAAAAGACCATTTAAAGGCTTCTATAAAATTAAGTCCATCAAGGGATGCATACAGCTCCTTAGCCAAGATATACGAACTTACACAAGATTCAGATACCGCAAATAAGTACTGGAAGATGGCTGCAACTTTCCCCACTTGATGCTGAAGTTAAATCATACCAGCTTATAAAAGAGGTATGATTAACAGAGCAACTATGTTGATTATCTTGATGAGTGGATTTATTGCTGGTCCCGCTGTGTCTTTGTAAGGGTCTCCCACCGTATCGCCTGTAACAGCTGCCTTATGTGCAATTGAACCTTTCCCACCATGGTTTCCGTCTTCGATGTATTTTTTAGCATTATCCCAAGCGCCTCCTCCTGTACACATGGATATTGCCACAAATAGACCTGTTACTATGGTGCCCATTAACAATCCTCCTAACGCCACTGGACCCAAAATGAGGCCCACCGCAACTGGAATAATAATTGGCAGTAAAGACGGAAGTATCATTTCTTTAATAGCCGATTTGGTCAGCATATCAACTGCTTTATGATATTCGGGCCTACCTGATCCATCCATAATTCCTGGAATTTCTTTAAACTGTCTCCTTACTTCCGTTACAACCGAGCTCGCACACCTTCCAACCGCCTCCATAGCCATGGCGGCAAAAAGAAATGGGATTAGTCCTCCAATGAACAGTCCCACAATTACTTTGTGATCCGACAAATCAAAAGTTAGTGTTTTTCCAGCCATTTCTAGCCCGTGTGTGTAGTCCGCAAATAATACGAGAGCGGCGAGCCCAGCAGATCCTATTGCGTAGCCTTTGGTAACAGCCTTTGTAGTGTTACCGACAGCATCCAGCGGGTCTGTAACATTTCTGACGCTTTCTGGTAGCTCAGCCATCTCAGCGATTCCTCCAGCATTATCAGTTATTGGACCATAAGCATCTAAGGCAACAACTATTCCAGCCATGGAAAGCATAGCAGTTGCAGCTATGGCAATTCCGTATAAACCAGCGAGCGAATACGAGATAAGAATCGCTACCACAACCGATAGGACGGGCCAAACTGTTGACTTCATTGATATCGCAATTCCAGCAATTATATTAGTTGCATCTCCAGTTTCAGAAGCGGCCGCAACATTTCTTACTGGCCCATATTCGGTAGCTGTGTAGTATTCTGTAATTATAACCATTGCAGCGGTTAGTCCAATGCCGACTACTGCTGAACCCCATAAAGATAAAACAGAAAGTTCTGGAATGCTTTGCTGCAAACTTCCCATGAAGAAGTTTGTTACGAACCAAAAAGCAATCATGGATAAAATAGCAGTGACGATTAATCCTTTATACAGGGCGTTCATGATTTTCCCTTTTCCAGAGTAACTAACAAAATAGCATCCAACTATCGATGCAAGGGCGGAAACGGCACCCAATGCCAGTGGGAATACTGCAGCAGTTTCTGCAACGGTTGGGAAAGTCAATGCACCAAGCAACATTGTGGCAATAACGGTAACAGCATATGTTTCAAACAGGTCTGCGGCCATACCAGCGCAATCACCAACATTATCTCCAACGTTGTCAGCAATAACGGCTGGATTTCGGGGGTCGTCCTCTGGAATTCCAGCTTCGACTTTTCCAACTAAGTCTGCCCCAACATCGGCTCCTTTTGTAAAAATCCCCCCCCCAAGCCTTGCAAAGATTGATATTAGCGATGCCCCAAATGCAAAGCCGATTAAAGGTTTTAGTGCCTTCTCAACTGACGAACTATTCTCAAGTAAGAATGCGTAAAAGCCAGTTACTCCGAGCAGCCCAAGTCCAAGAACGAACATTCCTGTGATAGCTCCTCCTCTGAAAGCAACGGATAGAGCCGAATTTATGCCTTTAGAAGCTGCTTCAGCAGTTCGAACGTTTGCTCTGACGTTAATGTGCATGCCAACAAAACCAGCTACTCCTGATAATACCGCTCCAATTACAAATCCAATTGCTGTCGCGATACCAATGCCAGGTAGTAACGCTAAAATAACAAAGATTATGATTCCGACAATAGCAATCGTTTTATATTGTCTACCTAGGTAAGCCGCGGCTCCGTCCTGAATTGCGGAAGCAATTTTGACCATTTTTTCATTACCAACCGGTTGAGACAATATCCACTTAATGGATAGTAAAGAATAAATAATTGTTATAAGTCCAGCTATCAGTGAAAAAGCAATACCCAACGACATAGCGACGCTCCTGAAATAGTCATAAATGTGTAATGTTTGTGAAACAAAGTTGCCACTGTTTTATAGTGCAAGATTGGCAACGTTAAAGTATAACAGATAAGAACTACCATGGAATGAAACTAGTTAACCTTAGAGAAGAGTTGACAGATGTTTTTATCGTTATGGTCTACAGACATTGAATGAGGATGGTCACCCAGTTGATTTCTTGATTACAACTTCTTGTCCAGTTGCAATGATTACAGTTGTACCACGCAAGCCTCTGTGGTTATTGGAAAAACAGGATGAGACTGGAAAAGTTCTTAAAATATTGGAATTCCTGCAAAAGCAGTGCTTCCAACCTATGAGTCATGAATGAAATAAATGATTTAAGCCAAGAATCATTAGCTCAAATAAAACACTTTTTTGATAATTTGAAGAAATTAGTATCTAAAAAAAATGTAACGATAATGGATGAACGGGAAAATAGATACAGTTTTAAACATTAAAAATGTTTGGTCCAGATATTTATTTGGTAAAAACTAAGACTCATTTTTAAAAGGAGTTCGTAGTTTTAAAGTTTC
>NYVY01000017.1 GCA_002684875.1 Pseudomonadota bacterium | reverse complement strand
CCACGGACCAAAAAAAAACAACAAGATTCAAAGTTCTTCATTCTTTGAGCGTGGCGTTATTGATCGTCCAGCTGATAATCTTTTTCCTAATACTGGTGGGTCAATTCGAACCAACTTACAACGGAGACAATACTGGTGATAATGAAATTTCAGAAATTCAAAATCGGAACCTGTTACCTAAGTTCTTTTCTTAATATTTTTCCTACATTGCTTTTTGGCAAAGAGTCTCTGACTTCTATTTCCTTTGGACATTTATATGCCGCCAAATTTAGGCGACAGAACTTTTGTATTTCTTCCTTTGAAAAATTTTCTTCGCTTGTTACAACAAACAACTTAACTATTTCAGTGTCATTCGTGTCCTTAACTCCCACAACAGCACATTCAATAATTCCAGGATAACCCGCTACGACATCTTCTATTTCATTTGGATAAACATTAAAACCGCTTATTATGATCAGATCTTTTTTTCTATCAATGATTTGGAGAGAACCTTTCTCATTAAACCTGCCCAGGTCGCCAGTTTTAAAATGGCCATTTTTTGTGAATACTTTTTTTGTCTCTTCGTTGTTTTTCCAATACCCACTCATGACCTGAGGGCCGTGGACGGCTATTTCTCCAATTTCCCCGACAGGGAGTAGCTTTTCATTGGAGTTTAAAATTGTAACCATTGTTGATGGAACGGGAAGTCCGACGTCTCCTGTGTATTTTTTTGAGGTTACAGGCACAACGCTTACACAAGGTGATGTTTCTGAGAGGCCATACCCTTCTATCAAACAACACTTTGTCTTCTCATGCCAGCGTTCAGCAACTGTTCTGGTAACAGCCATTCCTCCACCTAACGATATTTTTAAAGCTTTAAAATTAATTTTTTCAAAATTTTTTGTATTCATCAATGAATTAAACAACGTATTAACACCTGGAAAAATATGAAACTTCTCATTCCTTAGTGTTTTTACGAATCCATTAAAGTCTTTTGGATTTGGTACTAAAAGATTCCTTAGAGAAACTTTTAGCCCAAGAAACAAACAGGCGGTAAGAGCAAAAATATGGTATAACGGCAAGGCACAAACCATGGTTCCTAAATTTTTTAGATCATCACTTTTTCTACTTTCCTGAAGCTCACCCAGAACTGGTTGGAACCAAGCTTCTGCTTGCAAACAATTTGCTATCATATTTTTATGACTGAGAATTGCACCTTTTGACCTTCCCGTAGTTCCTCCCGTATATTGAAGAAAAGCTGTGTCTTCATGGTCAATCTGGGGTAGTTTTCCATTTGAAATATTTTTATTTTTGAAAATTTCAGTTAGTTTATACTCAGAAGCGCTTGCAAAGTCATAGGTTGGCAGGGCTCTTTTAAAATATCTAAGATAATTATTAATCAATATCCCTTTCGGCCCCAACAGATCTCCAATATTTGTAGTAATAACTGTACTTATTGCAGTTTTTTTAAGAATGGCAGACAGCTTATCGCAAAAATTACCTAATATAATTATGGCAGTTGCGCCGGAATCGTCGAGTTGAAATTGTAACTCTCTTGCTGTGTATAGAGGATTAATGTTCACAACTACTAATCCTGCTTTTAATACTCCAAGTATAGAAATTGGATTCTGAAGTAAGTTAGGCAGCATTATTCCAACCCTATCACCCTTTTTTAAACCTTTAGCGATTAGGAAATGCGCCAAAGTTTCGCATCTAATTTTTACCTCAGAAAAGGTAATAGATTTTCCTAAGCAGGTGTATGCTACATCACTTGGATGTTCACTAAACCCCTCATCAATCAAGGCTATCAAATTAGGGTATTTATATGGGTCAATATCATTAGGAACACCGTTCGGATAATATTTCTGCCAAAAGCTTTCATTTTTTTGGATACTCATAATATAAATATACTGTAGATCCAGCGTAATTCTCTAAAAACTTGTATTTGCAAAAAAAATACCCTAAAATAAAACAAACGTTTGAATGATATGAATACTTCTGAACCTGNAACGTACCAAAAAATTATAGAGAGTGCAGAAAAAATCTTTGCAGTAAAAGGCTATGATGGNGCTTCCATTCGAGAAATTACAGCTNTGGCGAAAGTAAACCTTGCAGCAATTCACTATCACTTTGGATCTAAGGAAAAACTACTTCAAATTGTGCTAAATAGAAAACTAGAATGGTTGAATAAACGGAGACTCAAAGCTTTGACAGACCTCGAAAAAAACTCAAAATTTAAGCCTTTGAAACCATCGCAAATTTTAGAAGCATTCTTTGGTACGTTACTCGATATGTTTGATGAAAAAGATTACGGAGGAGAAATGTTCCTTAGATTGCTCGCTAGGTCATCGCTAGAACCGGGTTGTTTAATTTCTTCTATTTCACACGGCCATGATAATGTTGTGGTAGAGAAGTTTAGAGATGCATTGTACTTGGCTCTTCCAAATGTTCCAAAAAGTGAAATTGTATGGAGGTTTCAGTTCATGGTTGGAGCTACATCGTACGCAATCTCTGGGAACGGATTGAATAAACTTTTTGCAACTGCTGAGGTCAAAGAGAGCTTGGCAACTAGTAAGCGTCTATTAAAACAACGGTTAATCTCATTTTTACTCGGTGGACTACGCTCCCCTATAAATTCTTTACAGCGACAATCATAATGAACACATCAGCCTTTTCAAATTATGTTTTAAATAAAATNCGCTCTGCAATGCCATCTATGTCCCAAACAGAAAAGACAGCCTTAGATGCTGGGACAGTATGGTGGGATAGAGAGTTAATGAGTGGTGACCCTGACTGGTCCGTTTTACTACAAACTAAAAGACCATCCCTATCCGAGAAAGAAAAAAATTTCATTGAAAACGAAGTGAATACGATTTGCGCTATGGCAAATGAATGGGTAACAAATCACGAGGATAGGGCTTACCCAGAGGAGGCCTGGAAGTTTGCTAGAGACAAACGGTTTCTGTCAATGATTATTCCAGAGAAATTTGGTGGGTTAGACTTTTCGGCTTATGCGCAATCTGAGATTCTAGCCAAAATTTCCTCCCGAAGCTCAGTCCTTTCAGCGATGATTATGGTTCCTAATTCTCTAGGACCTGGAGAACTATTGATTCACTATGGNACCGATCAACAAAAAAATAAATATCTTCCAGANTTAGCTTCTGGNAAAGCGATNCCCGCATTTGCACTAACAAGTCCGTGGGCTGGATCAGATGCCTCCTCCATTCCAGATGTGGGAATCATTTGTAAGCAAAAATGGGAAGGTAAAGAAACTTTAGGTCTTAAAATAAATTGGGATAAAAGATACATTACCCTTGCCCCAATTTGTACAGTTTTAGGACTTGCTTTCAAAGCTTACGATCCTGACAAATTACTCGGCGACAATATTGATTTAGGTATTACTTGCGCTTTGATTCCAGCAAAGCACCCTGGCGTTGAAATTGGGAATAGGCATATGCCCCTTACAGTGCAGTGGCCTAATGGCCCAACGAGAGGAAAAGATGTATTCATTCCTCTATCTTTCGTCATCGGAGAACGCGAAGGTATTGGCAATGGTTGGCGAATGTTAATGGAATGCTTATCAGCAGGTCGCGCAATTTCATTGCCCTCTTCAAATGCTGGAATAGCTCAACTCGTGTCTAAATCTGTTGGAGCTTACTCCAAAATAAGAAACCAGTTTAAATTACCTATTTCTCAGTTCGAGGGAGTAAGTGAGAAACTTGGAAAGATAGCGGTAAATACTTTTTTAATCGATGCTACTCGGAAACTTGCAGCTGTGGCCATCGACTCAGGGCATAAACCATCCGTAATTTCTGCAATTGCAAAAGTACATACAACCGAAAAAACTAGAGAAGTTGTAACAATGGGAATGGATATCATCGGCGGAAAAGGTATCTGTCACGGTCCGTCAAACTTTTTGGCAGAGGCTCATATTCAAACGCCTATTAGTATCACGGTTGAGGGCGCGAATATTCTAACTCGAAGTCTTATCATTTTTGGACAAGGATCGATTCGTTGTCATCCTTATCTTTATGAAATTATAAAATGCNTTGAAAACCCTAACACAGAGGAAGGTGCTGAGANTTTTGATAAACTTTTTCAAAAGCAAATTTTAAGCTTTACTAAGAATATTTTTTCCAACACTCTGTCAGCTATTACTGGGTATGTATCATTTAAATCTAAAGATGACGTTGACCCCAAATGTTTAAAATATTTTAAGCAAGTAACAAGGTATAGTAGAGCCCTTAGCAGTGTTGCGGATTTATGTTTGTTTTCAATGGCAGGGAACCTTAAAAGAAAAGAACTTATATCTGGAAGACTTGGGGATATTCTTTCCAATTTATTTATGGCTTCAGCAGTTTTAAAATACCATGAAGATAACGGGAGACCAATCGAAGAACTTTGCCTTGTTTATAGAGCTTGTGAATTGTGTTTCATAAATATTGAGGATTGTTTCAAAAGCATCTTTCAAAACATGGAAAATAAGGTAGTTAGTATCATAGGGAAAGTTTTAATATTTCCGATTGGATTTCATACCAAACCTACAAATGACACAGATTTAACTTCTCTAGGAAAAAAAATTGCAATTCCAACAGATATTAGAGATCGCCTTACAATGTCTGTCTTTTCTCCAAAAAAAGTATTGAAAAGTCAATTGAAATATGAACCAGTGTACTGTATCGAGAGAGCGCTCGATGCAGTAATNGATTGTAATGATATTGAAACTAAAATAAAAAAAGCAGAAAAAGAAGGGCGTTTTTTAAACAACCCCTACGGGAATGTTAGAGATATATATAAGGAAGCCTTTAAACAAAAAATAATTTCTAAAACTGAATTTGATAAAATCCAGNTAAAAAACGATACGGTAGCCAGAGTTATAAATGTGGATGAATTTGACAAAAACTTAAAAAAACTAAAAGCTGCTCCAAAACGAACAATAAAATAAATAAATAGATAAATAAAATATGTTTAATGAAAAACCTGTTTATATAGTTGATGGGTGCAGGACACCTTTTTTAAAATATCAGTCAAAATTGGGGCCTGGTAAATTTAGCGCCTCTGAATTGGCTGTTCAAAACACAAAAAGCCTTTTGTTGAGACAAAACTTTGAGTCTTCGCTCATAGACGAAGTTATATTAGGATGTACGACTCCTAGNGAGAATGAAATGAATATNGCTAGAGTTGTTGCTCTTAGGTCAGGANTAAGTGTCTCAACACCAGCGTGGACTGTTCATAGAAATTGTGCGAGTGGTCTGCAAGCCATCGATAGTTCTATTCAAGCAATTCTCACTGGAAAATCAAAAATAATTCTTTGTGGGGGAGTTGACGCGTTATCCNATGCTCCCTTTCTGTTTTCAAAAATNGCGGTCAAATGGTTTACTCAACTAAGCTCGTCAAAAAAAATACCCGAGAAGCTAAAAAAACTAACAGAGTTTCGTCCATCTTTTTTTTCTCCTATCGCAGCCATTCTAAAGGGATTAACTGATCCAGTTGAGGGGATCAGCATGGGTCAGACTGCAGAAAATTTGGTAAAAAAGTTTGGAATAGAACGTGATTTAATTGACGAGTTTGCGAAAACCAGTCACATGCGCGCCGCAGAGTTTAAGGAAACAATCCACTCTGCACAATTGTGCACAATCTACGACAAAGCAGGTAATGCGTACCATAATGATGATGGAATTCGAGAAGATATTAGTTTAGAAAAGTTAAAAACTTTAAAGCCAGTTTTTGATAAACCTGACGGTAATATAACGGCAGGTAATAGTTCACAAATTTCTGATGGGTCGTCGCTTTTAATTCTTTGCTCTGAAGATACACTAAAAACTCTGAAAATCGAACCACTCGCCGAAATTTCTCAAGTAAATTGGGCTGGAATCGATCCAAATGAAATGGGGCTTGGCCCGATACATGCTTTTATGCCAATTTTAAAAAACAAAAACTTAAAAAAAGACGATATCGATATTTGGGAAATAAATGAAGCATTTTCTGCTCAGGTTCTAGCCTGTCAGAAAGCATTGGCTGATAAAAACTATTGTCAGAATAACTTACAAACTACAAAAGCATTTGGAGAAATCGCTGCCAAACAATTAAATATTGCTGGTGGTGCAATAGCATTAGGCCACCCTGTTGCAGCAAGTGGACCGAGAATTGTATTAAATTTGGTTCACTTACTAAAGCATAGAAAAAAAACAAATGGAATTGCGTCAATTTGTATCGGAGGAGGAATGGGTGGTGCGACCCACATAAAGTTATGCTAGAAAAAATCGAAAGTTTAGAACTTGAGCATTGGAAAACCTCTTTAGACAGTAAGACAATCATGTGGATTGAACTTTGTCACCAAGGTAAGTCGACTAACACTCTCTCTTCCAGTGTTATGAAAGAATTAGATNTTTTAGTCTCGTTCATAGAAAAGGAAGTNCTTAATANAAATAAAAAAATCTGTGNGGGAATNATTTTNTTNTCTAATCAGCCATCAGGATTTTGNGCNGGAGCCGATGTAAAAGAATTTACAGATATAGCGAAGAAGAGCGAGTGGGCTCAAGCTAGTCTTGAAATTGTTACAAAAGGATGGCTGTTATATGAAAGAATCGAAAAAATATCAAGACGTTTACCAACAGTAGCTAAAGTTAAGGGTTTTTGTTTTGGTGGTGGATTTGAATTTGCCTTAGCATGTAAGTTCATAGTCGCCGTGGACCATGATAGTACATCCTTTTCGCTGCCTGAAGTTAANTTGGGTATTTATCCTGGTTGGGGTGGCATTAAGCGACTTCCTCAAAGGNTCGGTATTTTTCAGGGTATGTCACTGATGCTATCTGGAAAATTTTTAAATGCAAGGAAAGCATTTAAGGCTGGNGTCGCCGATGTGTTGGNTCCAGAGAGGACAGCNGACTTAGCCTGTGAACGCTTAATAAAACAAAATCCAAAAAAGAAGGATCTAAGTTTTTTTAATCAAGTCTTAGCAGGGCCTCTAAAAAGATTGGTATGTATTTTTATAAAAAATAACATAAAGAAGCGAGTTAAAGAACGGCATTACCCCGCACCGTTCGGAATACTAGATTTATGGAAATATCACAACGGAAATCCTACAGTTGAAACACAAATTCATAACAGGATAGTTGGATCACCAACAGCAAAAAACCTCTTGAGAGTTTATCAACTTCAAGAAAATCTTAAGGGACTCGCAAAAAAATACACAAAAGGTAGTGATGGTCAGGTACCACCTACTCTTAATCATATTCATGTTATTGGTGCTGGAACAATGGGAGGAGATATTGCAATCTGGTGTGTTCTTAAAGGTTTAAAAGTGACTTTACAAGATGTTTCCACGTCTCAGATAGCGAAAATATTGAAAAAAGCACCCCTCGAAGTAAAGCGAAAGTTTGGTAATAAATATAAACAAATGAAAATATGCGATATGTTGATACCAGACCCATCTGGGCATGGCATCAAAAAGGCTGATGTCATTATTGAGGCTGCTACCGAGAATTTAAAAATTAAACAAGAAATTTTTGCTAAAATTGAAAACGATGCGATGCCGACTGCATTACTTTGCTCTAATACTTCAAGTATAAAAATTGAGGAAATTGCAAAAGGTTTGAAAGACACTTCTAGATTGGTTGGCGTCCATTTTTTCAATCCAGTGTTAAGAATGCCATTAGTTGAAATTATCAAATCAAAAAATTGCGATCAAAACTTCTTCGACCTTGCTATTAACTTTACTGGAAAAATAAAGAAACTTCCTCTCCCAGTAAAAAGCAGCCCTGGATTTTTAGTAAATGCGGTTTTAATGCCCTATCTTCTAAGTGCAATGAGATCGGTAGACAATGGTATTAGTCCAGAAGATATAGATAGTGCTATGGTCAATTGGGGTATGCCTATGGGACCAATTGAGCTTGTGGATACTGTGGGTTTAGATGTTTGCTTGGCAGTAGGAAATACTATGACCAATGATGATCCGACTCCAATTTGTTTGAAGGACTTAAACCAAAAAGACCACCTAGGGAAGAAATCAAACAGGGGGTTTTATAAATGGGAAAAAGGAAAAAAAGTAAAAGAAAGAAAGTTAAAACTCAATGATGACGAGCAAAGAAATCTTGCTGAAAATTTAATTCAACCACTTATAAACAGAACATCTGAGCTAGTTACAGAGGGTATTGTAGAAAGTGAGGAAATGGCAGACGCTGGAGTTATTTTTGGAACTGGATTTGCACCTTTCCTTGGGGGACCAATAAATTTTTCAAAAAACAAAAAAATAGAAAGTCTTTAGTTAGTGCTAAACCTGCGCATAGCATTTGGCGTGAAGCTTTTTATTTTTGAGTTAAACCCAAATACAGGTCGATTTTTTAACTCATTATCTAAACCAGAGACAAAACACGATTTGTTACTCAAATCAAAGTGTATGTGAGCCCTATACCAAGGAAAATTTTCAGGCATAACTTGTAATAAACCGTGAACCGAAACTCTCCACAAATCCCCCCTAACAGAGTAACTATCCTCGCTAAGAATACTCCAAGAATCTTCGTCTACATAAAAAACCCTTTTCCCGTATATGTGTCTAGAATCTTTTTTTAATCTTGCCTCAACCACCCAAACTCGATGAAATTCAAATCTTAAAAATTTTTCTTCAACACAGTTTTTTCCGAGAATATTTGTATAACGACTATTTTTATCATGTAACAAATAAAAGTTGTAAGGTACCAATAATGTTTTTTTTCCGATTAATTTCCAGTTATATCTATCTAGAGAACCATTAAACCCATCAATCTGGTCGGCAGTAATTAACCCTTGTGAATCCCTTCCTGTTGCGTCGTAAGCGGCATCGGGAGCTCTTCTTACTCTCCTTTGAGCAGAACTGTATATCCATGCTTTTCTCCTTAGATCCGTATTAACAAAAGGCTCATGAACGAGAAAAATATCTCCTATTAATGCTGGAGGTTCAAAGTACTTAGCAATGACATAAAAAGCTATTTTTTCATTACCTCCTTTCATGTAAGTACTGGACACTCTTTTTGACCAAATCCCTACTTTGCTAAAACTTCCTTTTGCATTTACAACAAATGAATGTGTTTTTTTCTCCTCACTACCTCCTCTGTAGCGAGATAAATGATTTAGAATTACCTCGCTTCCTGTTTTTGGGTATTTAAAAGGAACAAAAACATTAGACTCTATCTTTATATTTTTATTTATTTTAGATTTGTTTTTTATCAAACTCTTTATTGAACTTGGATAGTCAAGTGAACGGTAGGTTTTATAGACAGGTAAGTTTAAGGAGGGATATTTATTAATTAAACTCCTCAAGCCTGGAGAAAGATATGAGGTATATTTTTTTAAGTTATCCCTATTTATAAAAAAAAGAGGCGCTTCTTGTGACAACAAATGATAATCAGCGAAACCATTTTCAGAACCTGTTACCTTCCGTTTATAAGATTTGTTGGACTCCTCGAAAGCAGGAACGTTGCCATCTATTGTGCCCGTCTCGATTCCTCCTGAATAAATGTAAGACTTGACATTTTCAGCAGAAAAAACACAAGGATAAGTAACTATAAAAAAAATTGAAAGGATTTTAAAAAATATAAGCATTTATACCTAAACCTCATAAATTTTGATTTCTTTCATTACTAAAATTTTTACTTACTTGTTCTTTTGCACGACTGTATTCTTCTATAAGCTGGCTTACAATTTCTGCTGTTCTTTTCGTTTCTCTTATATCTCCTACTCCTTGGCCAGCACTCCAAATGTCTTTCCAAGCTTTGTTTCCTAATTTTTCAAAAGTAGAGAAATTCAAATGTTTTAACCTCTTGCTCAAAATCAGTTGTATTGCTAACTTAATCTTAGGCCAAGGAGTAGGAGA
>NYVY01000016.1 GCA_002684875.1 Pseudomonadota bacterium | reverse complement strand
CTAGCTGAATCCGCATTGAAGTTTCCTTGTTCTCTTTAGGTAGTTTAGCGAGCGCCTTCTGATAGGACTCAATGGCGGAGTTCCAGTTTTTTTCTTGGACAGCGGATCTAGCTTGGGCAAGGAACACTTCGGTGTGATCAAGTTTGACTTGCTCTTGTCCAGGGCCGTAGTGGTAGGCGGCAAAGCCAAGGGGAACGAGGAGCCAAAGGGTAGCGAGGATAATTCTCATAGAGTTCGAATTTCTAAGGGAAGAGATAGCACTTTTCGTCCCTCAGAAAAAGGTCCCTTTTTAGGGGGAGGAAGTNGGNTTGGCGTAGGGGAGTCGGCCAATTTCGTTAATCGAAAAATAGGTGTCGAGGGCGGTGGAAGCGACGGTGCCNAGATTGGGAAGGTCTATGGAGCCATCTTCGCTGATGGTATGATCTGGCAGATTAACGAATTTGACTCGTCCCACGATAAGCTTGGTGTTGTTTGAAGGGATATCGATGACTTCCTCGAGAGTGAGTCCGATCTGAAGTGGGCTCTCTTTGACAAAGGGGGCATTAAAATTTGGCTGGTAGCTTTCGGTAAGGCCAGTTTCATCAAACTCGGAGATTCCTGAAGGGTAGCGGGCCGAGCATTGGTGGGCTTTCTTTAAGATTCCACGAGTAACATGATTGAGGCTCCATTCTCGTGTGCTGAGAATATTTTTCAAAGTGTGCCGATCAACAGTGTCGGGACGGGTCACCATTCCGAGAAGAATCGGGTTGGACCCAAGATGAGTGATGCTTGAAAATGGAGCGAGATTAGAGACCCCGGTGTTAGAACGAGTACCGACAAGACAGATTGGTTTTGGTCCAGGAAGAGAGGTGGCAAGTTGGACGCGAGTTAGTTTGGGCATNGCTTCCAATTCCTGACTTGGGATGAACATTCTCGACCTTCGGGCCAATTCACCATGTGGCAAGTATGATATNAAATCTGACCCTTTGAAGTTTTGGCGAACAAGATAATACTCATGCTCCTTTTCGGTTAATCGACATCAAGAAATCAGGATTCGTTTTACTCTTTAAAGATGAGTCCTCTTTTCTAATTTGAACTNAGAATGAACTACTTTAAGCTAGCCCGCAATCTGAAGAATTGTCGAATTGTTGGAGAGAGAGTCTTCGTGCTTCGCCAAGTAGAAGTGACTGTTCCATCTCCATTGGAAACACGTCTATGAAGGACGATATCTGCGGCGAGACTAGACCAGCTTTGCAAGTTGAAAGATACCTCTGCATTTGCATTAACAGCGTCTGTGCCAACTTTATGGGTGACAGTGTATGTCGGGAACGTTTGTCCTGCTTCGTTCGTAGTGCTGTAACTCAGATTCGAATTACTGTCTCCAACGTGGTTATCTGACGTTCCTAGGAAGTATTCGATTAGCGCGGGAACGCCATCAAGGTCCCGATCGATAAGGGCGGGACCAACGAAATCCGGGCAGACATCATTATCGCCAGGGTTGCCCCCGGTTAGAGCACTTGCCCGCCAGTTTGAAGCGAGGGTGTGGTCGGGTGTTGAATTTGGGTTTAAAAGAACGAGGCTGAAGTCATCTCCGTCAGCCTCTTGCGGCCACGGGGGACTATCATCATAAGTGAAGGATTGAATGAGTATGCCAGTATTGTCTCGTAAGGTGATAAGCTCACCTTTGTTGCTTAGGCTAGTTCCGTTTTCAAACTCTCCAGCGATTGGGAGACCGGCGCCATAGCGATCTTTAAAGGTAGTCCGATTTGCTACCACGAGAATACGCTTTCCTGGTGCCAAGACCGAAGAAACGGGGAAGGTGAAGTCAATACCATCAGTGAAGCGAGTTCCGCTTAGATCAAGTGAGCTGTCTCCTACGTTGAGCAGTTCAACAAACTCTGAGCCCTCATCTTGTCCTGAGGGATTATAATAGACTTCTGAGACGACTAGACTCGCTATGCTGGGTGTATCAAGGCCTCCGCTGCGGGTGATAGTAATGCCGTCACTTCCGAGGAGATTGCCGCGGCTATCATAGGCTTCAAGTGTGATGGAATGAACTCCGATTCCAAGTGTAAGCGCGAGTTCCCAGTCGTCTGTAGACGTCCAAGTATGAGTTACGGGTGTTCCGTTAGATAGACGGATTTCGTGAATGTCAAGCCACCCAGTTCCAGCCAAAATGACAGGGGTGTCGCTGGTTGTAAAATTATTCCCGCCATTGGTTGTGATGGAGAAGTTGATCGGGGAGACCTGGCGATTGACTTGGTTGAGGATATAATTTGACCGGCTGTTGATGTAACTAAGGTCATCGGAAAATACATTTCCTCCAGGAACACACTCATCGAAGTGTGCAGTCCATGGAGCCATCCATTCCCGATTGTAGACCGTAGAACAGATGTCGTAAAGATGAGCAAGGTAAGATCGACGATAGGACTGGTTATTTATAATACGATTAAGCTCTGAATTTTCGAAAATACCGCGGCTTGAACTAAACGCAAAATCGATATCGTGGGGGAAATAAAGAACTTTGCCATCAGGTCGACCGTAGAATTGGCCGTTGTGATTGGAGTTCGGGTAGAATGAATCACCTGCTCCTGAAGCACACGAGTAGGCAAGGGCGCGAAGCCATTGATCGACATCTAGGACATCGGCCACGCTCGTATTAAAATCAGCCGTAGGTTTGCTGAATTGTTTGCCAAGAGCCATAGCTGGTTGGTAATCGTCAAATTCTTGGTTGTTTTTGATTAGGTAAGTCCAACGGTAAGCTTCGGGATCGTCACCCATATCATTAATATCACGGCCAACAACACGATCGGGCTCGGGGACCTTATAGCCACCGGCGTCGGTTGTGGTGGGGTAGTAAACAAGCTCGTATTCGTAAACAGTCCCATCGCTTCCATTATCAAACTGATCTTCCAAGAAGACGGAGCCAAAACGGGCCATTTGGAGAACGGCGGCGCTGGTGTGAATGGGGTTTGGGGAAATGACATAGGCGAGATCATTAAATTCTCCTGGGATACCACCGGAAGAGGTGGCCATTAGGTCAAATAAGATCTCGCGTTGACCGACAACTTGCCCTTCTGANCGATCAATCGCGACTGATCGGTGGACATTACGGAAGAGCTGGTCTGAAGGGAATCCGACGTTGAATCCGACGCGATTCCTTTGCCCGCGGGCGCGTTGTGAGCCTTTGATTCGTACACCGGTATTGTAGTAAGCCTTTCCTTCACGGTCGATCACGGTGCAAGGGACTCGTCCGTTGCTCATCAGATTACGCGGGGTGAACATCCAAGTTAGATCGTCCGGGTCCATAATGATACGGAAATTATTGATGCAGCCGGTGGTAGCGGCACGACCGTCTTCTACTTCATACATGGCGCGTGAATCTGGGCCTTCGGCGGGAAGGAATGAGCTGGCGCCAAGAGTGTCGGTCGAAGTCAGGTAGAATTGTACGACATTTCCCGAACTTTGGCCTGGGATGCTTCCTTCCCATTTGGCGCTGTTTCCGATTTGTGACATGGAAGTGGCTGTAAATTCNCCACCCTCGACCCGATAGTGTAGGGTGAGATTTTCTACGCCATTGGGATCGGTAACATTTGCGCTTATTGTTACTGATTCACCGGGGGCCGGAACAACAGGGAAGTGATACAGATCACTCGAGGTTGGGCCAGCATTTGAAACGACGGTAGAGTTTTGTGTTCCCGGGGTGCCATATAGATCAGGCCGTTCGAGGTGAAAGGTGTGTGGAATCCGGTTGAAGTAAAGACGGGTATGAAGGAGGTGGCTCCCGCTGAGCCAACGGGCACGGAAGGAAACTTCGTAAACTCGGCCATTGGTAACTCTTCGATTGTTTATGAGATTGGCTTCGACATGGTTGTGCTGATGTTCGGTTGAGCCAATTGCCTTAAGGTAGAGAACACTACCATCGCCATCGAGATCGGGAATAATTTCGACATCACGATGGTTTCCGAGGGCTCGCCAGGTATTCAGATTGTTGAACGTGCCATTAGTGATCATCGGAATGGCTGAGCCATCTGGGTCTTCGGTTACGGTAAGATCATCGAGAAGAATTTCACCTTCTTCGAGTAGTCCGAAGATGAATTCTCTCCACTGATTGTCGTTCCCGACGGGACTTGAGCTAGCAGTGGTGCGGAAGGTATAGGTTTGCCATGAAGTGCGAGAGAGTTCATCACTTCCAGCCCAAGCTCCGGGCTGCGCATTGTCGGCCCTAGCATCAATAAGCTCCATGGTTGATCCGCCTGCGTCCGCCTTTGAAGGCCAAGCTCCGCCGTCAAAGTAGCGGAGGGTATCTGAGGGGTTATTGTATTGGTCACGAAGAGTGATGGTTTCGCTACGGCGGCTTAGATTCCCATCAAAAGGTCCGAGGATTGTGATGTTGGGATATTGTCTTGCGAGGGTTGAGGGGGTATTAGAGATGACGAGGTAGGAATTGGCGGTGAGCTTTGTTCCTTCGGGGAAGGTGTAGTTGATTCCTTCGCCAAAATCCCATCTAGAGAGATCGACGGTTTGGTTTCCGCGATTATAAAGTTCTATCCACTGGCTATCGCCGGGTCGGGATTTTGTGGCTGGAATACCGGGGTCGGTAACGAATTCAGCTTTTGCTTCAAAGTCAAAGGTGATGTCACTGCTACCAAGGGAGATTTGGTGGACTTCAACTGAGATTCGGTTGCTTCCGACTCGGGTAGATCCAGCAGGAATAGTGACTCGATAATCTCCGATCCATTCGGCATTTCCCACCGAGCTGCTAGCAAAAGTACTTGCATCGACTGGTCCCGCAGGCATTTGATAGCGATCAAGTTCTTCACCATTGANATAGAAGATCGCTCCATCGTCAATACGATGGTTGAGGATTAGGGTCTCGAGGTCGGCAACCTCCTGAGCGGTAAGATTAAACTCGGTCTCAAAATAATAGGTGACGACCCTTGGGAAGTTGCTGGATGGATTGGTGAGGTTTGTGATGTTGATCCCAGTTTCGTAGGCTAGAGTGCTAGCGCCTGATTCCCAGTTTCCACCAATGGAATGCGGTTGAGAGGCCCAGTCAGTTGGAAGGGCATCGCCTTTCTCATTATATCGCCAACTGGCGCCTGAATCTATGAGAGGAATGGTGTCAATGGTAGGGGGGACCCCGGGGTCGGAGTCAAGAATGGGAGGGTTATAGCAGATCTCGTTGATGACTATATCGGTGTTTAAAGCGAAAGAGTTGGCGATGCCGGGAGTGGGTTTNCTCGGAAATATCCATCGATCAGGAAATTCTGGGCTGAGGCCGCGGAGGCGGTTGGTCACTCCGCGCGCGTCGGTGAGAGACGTCCCTCCTGAAGAGAATAGGAAGAGTTTGTCATTTGCGGAGGGGGAGTGGCCCAGTGCGGTATGGTCTAAGAGAAGAATTTCTCCGTGATTGAGAGTTTGGTTGGGTAGGTCAACTATGGTAGTTGAGTCGCCCTCGATCTTTAGGGTGTATCCATTCGTGCTGACTGGTGTGCTTCCCGGGTTTGTAACTTCCACAAAGAAGTTTAGGTCTTTTGCCGAGGAGACTTCGTTAAATATAAGGCCCGGATTCGTTGATGGGTCGGGAGGCGTTTCGGTCCCTTCAAGAGTCGAGGCAAATGAAACCGAAGTGTTGCCGGGAGCTGGATGGAGCGAAACAGCGAGGACATTAGTGCCATTTAGAAGCGAGGCGTTGGGGAGGTTGATGAATCCGGAGGAGATTGGCGCAGAGATATCGCTAAGGGCGGTCGAGTTGTGGTTGATAGCTCCGGCGGGCATATTAATTCGTCGGATCTCCGAGCCATTAAGATAGATAACTGCGCCATCAGAGACCAAGTGATCGATACGGATCGAGGTATTATTAGGGTCACCGTTATAGTTGAATGTTTGGCGAATGTAAGTTGTTGCTCCATTGTCCTGAAGTTCAGTCGCAGGAGCGGAACCGTTTCCGGGAAATGCAGTATCGAGCCCGTAACGGGATTCTAGATAGGCACCGATAGATTCAAATTCTGAATTGGTAAGTTCATCTTCGTAGATGAGGAGTTCGGCAATATCGCCATCGAAGCCACCAGCCCCACCGGAGTGATTGCCGATGACGATGGGTTGAGGGGTGAGAGCAGCACTGGAGTCGTTGTCAGTTGATTCGAGAACACCATCGACCCAAAGCTCGAACTGGTTTTCAGAGCGGTTTCGTCGGATGGCAACGATTTGATAGTCGCTGGTAGAGATTAAAGTGCTGGAGATGGGGCCGCCGAGTCCGGAGCCATTGTTGTATCGCTTTTGTAGGCCGTAGCGGCCCCCGTCCGATTTCAGGGAAGTGAGTGGCGGATCGGAAATGCTACTGTCTCGATCCCAAATGTAGGGGCCGGAGCCATTACCAATTCCACCATTGCCTGGATTTGAATTTGCTTTGATTACTGCGAAGAAGACGAAGCCAGAAGTGTTTCCGATACCGGGTGCAATCGATGTGCGAAGCTGGTCATTACCATCAAAACGTACGGCAGGTTGGCCTGATGGGGTGGCGTTGCGTGCAAAAGTGGGATTACCTCTGGCGGTTGCGGTTTGAGCCTGTCCATCTGCTGTGGCTGTGTCGGGCCAGTTTGAAACGATTTGGCCATTACTGAGGGCAAGGTCACTGGCACGAAAGCGCTCGACGAGGTGATCGGTGACAGGAAGAATGGTAGGCTCACCATTCTCTGAGGTAGTACCGAAGAGGGTTTGCCCGGAATTCCAGGTGGCGTCATTGTAAGATGAGCTGTTCCAATTTTGGGAAGGCATGGAGCCAGAGTCATCAAATTTCCAGGACGCATCACTGGCGATAAAGACATGCGGAATGGGAAGATTGGCGGTAGAAAAATTAGTGGCTCCAGGGGTCCCCCCGATTTGAGAACTGGTGGTCCAAGAGGAGCTTTTGCCGGAAAGAAGTGAATCGTCGCTTTTAGCAAGCGTGGATCCCGAACCATCTGGGCCAACTGGCCATTGACCGGAGTCGGAATAATCGACTTCATCCATGATGCGTTTAGACCGGCTTCGGAGTCTGACTGTTTCACCACTATTAGAGAGGGAGCCTGCGAAGGGGCCGTCAACATTTGCTCCGGCCAAGGCGGGATTTTTGGGTTCTTTAGCAATGAGATAGAATCCTCCACCTGAAATGGTCGTCCCTTCAGGGATGACGAAATCAATCCCTCCGGTGAGCTGCCAACCGGAAAGGTCCACGTTGATGGCCATCTGGTTATGAAGCTCAATCCACTCTTGCCCTTCTGAGGGACTCTCCGGATTGTAGTGAATTTCATTAAAAGTGACAACGCTGTCGGCTGCGTGCAATCGAAGTGCGAGAATGAAAAAGAGGGAGATTTTATTCATGAGACGGAAAAGAGAGGGGCGTTCCTCAGATAAGAGGAACGCCCTAGAGTATGTTTTTAAGAGGTCCAGTGATCTAGAATTATTCTTCGATACGGAAAAATTTCTTAGGTCCGGCTGTTTCAATAGCTGTGATGATAGCCTGTCCATCTCCATTTATGTCAGTGGTCACGGAGAGAGGTTGGTCAAGAGGAGTAAAGTCTCCAGCGAGGTCGGAAGATTTTGTAACCTGATAAGTAGTTTGTGGCTTGGCTTTGAATGCGATGATGTATTGGTCGTTAGCAGTAAAGACCTGGTTAGTAATCAATATTTGGCCAAGCGGAGCTCCCGAAGCGATTTCATTACTGAGTGCATACAAATGGAAGCTTCCGCTGTTGCCTGGTGCGCAAACAGGAACGGCGGCATTAATGACAAGTTCCGTCGTTTGTGCGGTATACTGAAAGGTTAGATAGTAGGCATCGTTATTAAAGCCAGAGCCAGTCAGGAAGCCGGGACGATCAAGCGGCATGGAACCGAAGGGCTGAACGGTTTGATCGCCGTTTGTGAAGACGAGATCGATGGGGCGCCCGGAACCTTCGGTGTCCCACGCACGACTGTAAATCCTTAGATCATATGGGGTGCCCGGGGTTAGATTGGATAGGGTGAAGCTTTGGCTGCTTCCTGGGTTAGGCCCAGTCCCAGAATAGGTGAAGGAGGCGAGAAGGGCTTCTATATTTGGGCTGACTCCAGCACCCAAAGCATCCCAATCACCGTTGTTATTTAGGACTTGGCTCATAGTGCTGGGTGCAGTCTCCCAAATGAAATCAGCAGGTGAAAAGGCAACGTCTAGAGCATCGAAGTTTACACCGTTTACGGTGGTAGGCTGCCCCCCGCTTACAAGGTGAGTGTATATTTTTGAAGGATCTAATCCCGTGCTAGCATCATCGGTTATAGGAACGATTGCGACAGCTCCAATTGGAGCTGGTCTGGAATTAGCATCACTTGGATTGCTATTATGAGTGATTTCCCAAAAGTCTGTAGCAAAGTCGCCATCACTGTCACATAATGTCGGGTTGGATCCGGCGTTGTTTGCGTCTATGAAAATTCCTGAATTAGTTTCGACCGCATCACTTAAGCCGTCGGAATCAGTATCGGCACTAGTGGGGTTAGTTTGAGGACGAGTTCCGGTGGGGGAGATTTCTTCAGCGTCATCAAGAGTGTCACCGTCACTGTCTTTCTTGGTGGGGTCGATTTCTGAATAGGCGGGAACGCTCCCTCCATAGGTTCCTCGGCTAATTCTGAACTCCTCAAGATTAGTGAGGCCGTCTCCATCAAAGTCCTCGTTACCAAGCTCAGCAGTAAGATCGTTGAGATTTCCGGCCCAATTGTTTTCCCAATCATCGAGAAGGTTGTCCGAGTCATCATCTTTGAGAATGGTTAGAATAATTGCACGTTCCCTTATGCCGCTCCCATTTCCTTCAATACGAACTGTAAATTTTTGGCCATCAATTGAGTTGTTCCCGCTAAAGTCAAAGTCGCCTAACTCAAGGCGGCCATCGTTAACTTGAAATTTTTCGTTGTCGGTGTCTCCTTGGCCTGCAACGAGAGTAAAGGTCGACTGGTCGGGGTTACCTCCAAATGATCCAGCAAGGCTGCCGACAGGCGAACCTTGGGAATCACCTGAGCTGAAGGTGTTGTTATCTAAAGAAAAAAGATAGCTTGAACCTCCGTCAGGATTGACGGCGTTAGTGATGCCGTATAGATGATAGGTGCCATCTTGATCATCCGCCAAATCGATGTTTACACGGATCGAGCCATTGGGGCCTGCTTGGTATTTGTAGCTTAATGCGTAGGAAGCATTCGAGGCGAAACCCGGATCTGGGAGCGTGGAATCGTTTTGATTGATCTTAGTCGTGGAAAATTCTACCGAGTTATCGGCGTCAATGTCATAATTGACTGAGTAGGTTCGGATAGACCCCATAAAGTCCCAGGCTCTTTCGTAGAGTCGAAGGTCATACCATTCGCCGGGAGTGAGTCCGGTTAATTCGACATAGCTTGGATCTGGGCCGTTGTAGCGCATGTCTCTGAAAAGGCTTTCAACGCCTCCAGTAACTGCGGGCGGGGCGTTTCCAGGATGATTGTTGGGGCCATAAGTGCGGTTTCCGGCATTGTCGCGACCGTCTGCGGCAATATTGACGTCATTTGCAAAAATAACTCCGTTCACGTTTGCAGTGCCACTAGCCCCAAAATCGATCGCATGGGTGAAAGTCATTTCCGAGCTGATTCCGGAGTTAGTGTCATCAGTGATTTCAATGAAGGTGATTTGTGCTGAAATGGGGTATGCTGCGAGAGCTAATGGAGCGATGAGGGAAAGATGTTTTTTCATGATCGAGTCAATTTGGTGAGTGAAGCAGGGGAGTGGTTTTTAGATAAAGAAACCCAGTCAGAAATTTCTGACCGGGTTTTGGGAAGAGTGACTGATTAGAATCTCCGGCGTCGGAGGATTCCAAGTAATCCAAAGCTAAGGAGAATAATTGAGGAAGGCTCTGGAACAATAAGCTGGTTGGAAAGGGCATACATATGGGCGCTTCCCGAATTCGCACCACCACTTGCGCTGACTGCCGCGGTGATATCAAGTTGCTCAGCTTGGGCGGTAAATTGATAGTTCACATAGTAGGCTTGCTGGTCATTACCTCCTCCGAGGGCTAGGCTTGGGCGGTCTTCAGGGACGGTTCCGCCTGAATCACTTTCGGCTCCGTGGGTGAATGAAAGGTCGAGAGGACGTCCTGATCCATCGGTGTCCCATACCCGGATGTAAAGCCGAGTATCATAGGTCGAACCAACATTTAGCCCAGTGAGGGAGTAAGTCTGACTCGAAGGNAGATTAGCACCACTTCCTGAGTAGGTGAAGCCACTAAGAAGGCTTTGTATTCCAGGACCAGTGACACCACCTGCTGTCGGATTCCAATCTCCATTATTAGCAGGAATTTGGTTTTTGCCATCGGCACCAGTATCCCAGTTAAAATTAGCAGGGGTAAGACCCGAGGTTAGAGATTCGAAGACCACGCCATTAACGGTAGCAGAATTTCCGCCACTTATGGCATGGGTATAAGTGTTACCAGTGGAGATGCCAGAGGAGGCATCGTCGGTAAGAGGAACGAGAGAAATTGTTCCTGCCTGAAGGGCGGAAATTCCAGTTAGGAAGATCCCTTTAGANAGGTAATTTNTAATCATATGATCTATCATTTTGATGGTGATGTGCTTATAGNAAATTCCACGAACGAGNGAANAATGTATCTATTAGTCTTTAAGTGTGTCAANGACTAATTGGGCTTTTGCTTTCCCTTCGTTGGGTAGGTCTAGAGTTCTGGCTGAGATAACTGGGAAAAAGCGGCGCTTGGGGTTCTAGGAGCAGAGGGGTCCGCACGTTTTTTAGGAGATTCTACTAAAGTCGTTGAATGGAGATAAATTGGTAAGCTGGAGGTAAGAATCTATTCGGATTAGTTCCAATAAATTGCTATAATTCTTGTTATGAGATGGCTTGGCTTTATTTTTTGTTTAATTGGACTGACGTGGGGCGAATTACGGGTGGGGCAGTTCCGGACTCTTGACGAGAGTCGGAAGGAGCTAGAAAATATTTGGGATACCGCCAAGGATCAGGAGAGTTGGAAG
>NYVY01000015.1 GCA_002684875.1 Pseudomonadota bacterium | reverse complement strand
AATTATCCCTAAAAAATTTAGATATTTCCTACCAACTAAAACTGGCAAGGCAAATATAAGATCATTGAAGGAGGAGCAAGTTCACACTGCCAAAGGAGAAAATGTTTTGGTTTTTCGTGGCTGTGTTCAAAAGTCTCTGCGTCCTTCAATAAGCAAGGCTGCTGAGCAAGTGCTTACCTTAGCGGGCTTTAACGTGACCGTAGCCAGTAATAGTGTATGCTGCGGAGCCCTGGAAGGCCACCTTTCTGACAAATTAGGAAAATTAAGCAGGGTGAGGGAAAATATAAAATACTGGGGGGAGTTAATAGAAAAAAAATCTATCGATACAATTTTAGTTACAGCCTCAGCCTGCGCTTATGAAATTAAAGATTATGCGTCAACTAAAGGTTTATCCAAAAAAGAACAAGTCATTGGGGCGAAAATAACTGCAAGATTAAAAGATATTTCAGAACTTCTACCTCAAATTTATAAATCTTTGAAGAATCAAGTTTCACCTTCAACTGATACATTCACCTTTCATCCTCCGTGCACACTGCAACATGGTTTAAAGATAACAAATGTTATCGAACCCCATCTAGAAAAATTTGGTTATAAATTAAAAAAAGATTTTGCAGAAAAAAACTTGTGTTGCGGCTCTGCAGGAACATATTCATTATTTAATCCCAAAATTGCGGGCGAACTAAGGGACCGTAAATTAAGAAATATTGATGGAACAGGATGTAATCAAATACTAACAGCTAACATCGGGTGTATTACGCACCTTCAGTCAGGAACTGAAAAAAGTGTTAAGCACTGGGTAGAAATCCTGGCCGAAGATCTGGTTTAAAAATAATCTTCCTTTGGCTTTTGTATTAAAAATCATAAGTTATTTCCCATCAACGTATTGAAATAGTAGAACTTAAAGACCAGAAAATCTAATGGACGGCTACCTTGATAATATCGACTTTGAAGTTTTAATGGAAACCGTATTGCTTTCATTACGAGTGAGTACTTCTGCTGTAGTCATTGCTACAGTCCTTGCATTGCCTATCGCTGCGATTATTGCAACTACAAACTTTTCTGGAAGAAAACTTATAATAATTATACTTAACACTCTGATGGGTCTACCCCCAGTGGTAGTCGGTCTTTTGATATATCTACTGTTATCAAGAGCAGGACCATTAGGAGCTTTTGGAATACTCTTTACACCAACAGCGATGGTTATTGCTCAAACAGTTCTTTTAATACCAATAATTGCTGGCCTAGCAAGACAGATAATTGAAACCCTTTGGCTTGATTACTCAGAGCAACTAATATCTCTGGGAGCGTCAAAAGCTTCAATCGTTAGTGCATTACTTATAGACACTAGGTTTTCTCTAATAATTATAACGCTCGCAGCTTTAGGTCGAGCTTTGTCTGAGGTTGGGGCAGTTATGATTGTAGGCGGCAACATCGATGGGGTAACAAGAGTGATGACTACAGCAATTTCTTTGGAGACGTCAAAAGGCGATCTCTCACAGGCAATCCTTCTCGGTATTGTTTTGCTCCTAACAGTTTTTTCCCTAAACTTAATTGTTTTTTTTACTAAAGAATATATTGAAAGAAAAAATTGAACTCTAGTCTGCCATTATCTTTAGAAAAAATATCGTTTAAAGTGAACAATAAATATTTTTTAAGAGAGATAAACCTTAAAATAAAAAAGGGACTACCAAAGGTGATTATGGGACCAAATGGTTCTGGAAAGACGCTGCTAATGCGGATAGCGCATGGCGTTCTTAGACCTACATCGGGCAGAGTCTACTGGTCAGGATTGAAAACTCCACCTTTATACCCCAGGCAAACGATGGTATTTCAGAAGCCAATTATGTTGAACCGAAGTGTAGAAACCAATCTAGCCTTCGCTCTTAACCCTGTAAAGAAAACCTCACAAGAAAAGAAAAAAATCATTGCAGAAGCATTAAAGAAAATTAAACTTTTAGAAAAAATTAAGGTTGCAGCTAGATCTCTGTCACAAGGCGAACAACAAAAACTCGCTATCATTAGATCTGCCATCCTATGTCCAGAAATCATCTTTCTTGATGAACCTACTTCAAATATTGACCCGCAGGCAACTATAGAAATCGAACAACTTATAATGGATATCAGCAGGGATGGTAGTCAAGTAGTAATGTCCACCCACAATATAAAGCAGGCTGAAAGGATTGCAGGGAGTATAGTATTCATGTCACGGGGCCGCATACTAAAAGACACTTCATCTGACGATTTTTTTTTAAAGGATCAATGCTCGGATATACAGCAATTCCTAAACAATGTGTAGTTACTTTTTTCTACAAAGCTTTTCATGAACGGCTTTAAGATTGCCATCAGTATCTATTGATCTCCATTCTTCCGTCTTATAATAGTCTTTCACAGGAATACCTCCTAATAAATACCCAGAATACGAGTATCGCATTTTGATTCTGATCTCTTTAGCAATGCAATCCATTTCAAGCTTCAATTGTCTAGACTTNACTTTTTTCTCCANAATTGCTGTTTTAAAGTTTTTTAGAATCCAGACACTTTTAAGACCTTCNTCGATCAATCTAACACTACCNTAATCAACATAAAACGTCGCATTCTTTGATTGACTAATCTCTTCCCATTCACCAAAAACATACGGCGAGAAAATTATAAAAAAACAACAAAGCATATATTTTGTATAATTAGAAATCATAAAATTTTGCTATTCGATGAAACCATTTATTGAAAAAGAAATAAGACTGACGGGTCCNCTAACCAATGAACTAGTCNNGAGATACNTANANAAATATACATCCCTTCATAAGAANCGGTCAATAATTTCAACCTACTTTGATACAAAAACTCTTGATTTATTAAAAAATTCAATTGCGATACGCAGCCGTACTGTCAATAACACAGATTTCTACGAACTAAAGATAGAAAAAAAACAAGGTTATGCACTCGAATGGCAGATCAAATCAGAAAAAAAAGATCAACGCCTAAATAATCCTAATCTTTGGGGTCTTCCCAACGAAAAATACTTGAAAAGTATCAATGCCATTCCGCAATCTTTCAAATTAAAAGAGAAAATTGATATTTCATTTCGAAAATTTTTTACAAAAGTTGAGCGAACCAGCTGGAAGGTAAAGTTTAAGGAGGCAATATTTATAATTTCACTAGATAAAGGCTTCATAAGTGACAATAGAGTTACAGATTCAATTATTGAACTTGAAATAGAGGTTGAAAAAGATCCGGAAAATTATTTTTTAGACTTTTGCCTCTCAATACAAACAAACTTTCCACTTACTTACATTGAGGGCCGTACTAAAGCATACAGAGGTATCGAACTTTTATATAAAAAATCTTCTTTAATGTTTGCTAATAGAAAAAAACTAATTAAACTAAAAAAAAAATTGCCTGCAGCAAAAACATTATTCATGTTAGCTAAAAGAATTATTACACTAGACTCATCATCTTTTATTGAAAAAAAAAGCCAGAACTATGGCTTATCATTATCAACCTCAGTACATCAAATGAAAAAAATTTTAATAGTTTTNGGANGTTCACATNTNTTTTTTAATNCGAATGAACATAAAACTTTATGTAGAGAAATTTATACTTTTGATAAATTNCTACAGTTTCATTTAAAAAAGAAACTCAACTCTCAAGATAAAATGAAATCTATTATTATGTGGAGAAATTTTTTAAAATCTCAGTCNATGCTTTTAATAAATCTTAAGAAATATGAAGAGTATATTTTGAAATTTTCAAACTTTTAATCATCATCAGTTTCGATGTTTTGAGACCCAATCGCTGGTTTAAATGAAATTTTTNTACTAGAAACTCCCAACTGTCCAATCTCATCTAACTGGCTTAATAGGTTTCCCTTTCCTTCGCTTAGTTGACCAAAAGCTGTTCCATGAGCTTTTTTGGCTTTATCTAAGTGCTTTCCAATATCTTCCATACTACCAAGAAAACTTAAACATTTTTGGTGCATTTTCCTTGCTTTCTCCATCAACTCTATTGTGCGAGTGTTATGCTCTTCAAAATTCCATACTTGCCTGATAATATTAAGGCTGGCTAAGAAAGTTGACGGGCCAGTAACCAACACATTGCTTTCCATTGATCTTTGAACGATTGTCTCATCGTCTTTAAATACTTCTATGAATGCGCCTTCATTTGGTAAAAACAAAAGAACAAGCTCAGGACTTTTAAGCCCTGGCAGAACAAAATACTCGCGATCTGATAATTCTTTTATCCGACTATTGATTGTATGCGTTAACTCTTTTAAAGCATGNTCCTTGTCATTTTTAGTTTCACTATTCACAAACCTCGCGTATGAATTTAGCGATACTTTCGCATCTACAACAATATGTTTTCCTTTAGGTAAGTAAATTATCACGTCTGGTCTCTTGGTCCCATTGGACGTTTTAAAAACAACCTCNCTTTTAAAATCTTTTCCAGGTCGCAACCCACTACTTTCTAAAATCTTTTCTAAAACCAACTCTCCCCAGTTACCTTTAACTTTTGCTTCATGTGATAACGCCTGGCTAAGCTTTCTNGCTTCTTCGTTCATTCTTANGTTAAGNTCCTTGAGACCGTGAATTTCTTGACTAAGAAGAAGTTTGTCACTGCTTGCCTTCTGATACATAGATCCCAAAGAAGATTCAAACTCTATTAGTCTTTCTTTGTANGGTTTAAGAANAGACTCTAGTTGACTGGAATTAATTTCTCTGAAAGANCGGCTTTTTTCATCAAATATTTGATTAGCTAAATTTTTAAAATTATTTTCTAAGATTGTTTGNGTTTCGGAAAAAAATTCAAACTTATTTTTCCATGANTCGACTTCAGACTCTGACCTTACTAATAACATCTCAAGTTCTTGAACTCTCTTAGAGTAATTTTCCGTGGTTGTATTCGCAAGGACGAGTTGCTTCTTTATTTCACTCAACTGAGAGACGACATCTGCCAAATGAGCAAGCTCTTTGTCTAAAAGAGCAATTTCATATTTTTTTCCTACAAGCTTAGAATATAATCTAAAGATAAGCAGAGACGCAAACAGACCTGTTATAAAAATGATAATNANAATTTCATATGTAAAAGAATAATTCTTAAAAATAGTGTCCATAACATAAAAGTAATAATGGCATTTAAAAAAACAAAATAAAATACATATCGAGACCTAATGACCATCTTTATATAGAATAGTGGGTTTCGAAGACAAAATTCAAGCAAATTAGGTACACTTAAGATTATAGGNAAACTCGATACAAAAGAAGAACGGAANTGGGGAAGAAATGAAAAGAGATCCAAATTTTGCTACNAATGCTGTTAGGTCTGGGACTAAGAGNTCCGAATTCGGAGAACACTCAGAAGCAATCTTTCAAACTTCTAGTTTTGTTTTTAAAACCGCTAAAGATGCTGAAGATCATTTTTCTGGAAACTCTTCAGGTTTTATCTATTCTCGTTTTACCAATCCAACCGTGGAAATGTTTGAAGAAAGACTGGCTAAACTTGAAAATGCTGAATCCTGCTGTGCAACAGCTTCTGGGATGGCAGCAATTTTTCTTCTATGTTTGACGTTTCTTAGGTCAGGAGACCGCGTCCTTACGACACCAAGTTTGTTCGGAGCTACAATTCAAGGATTCGAAACAATATTAAAGAAATTTGGCGTTCAAATCGATTATGCTAACCTTACGGATATCGAAGACTGGAGCAAAAAGATTACTAAACAAACGAAATTACTTTTTTTGGAGTCACCTTCTAACCCGCGTAACGAACTTGCAGATTTATCAAAAATAGCAACTTTGGCGAAAAATTCGAATACAATTTCCGTGGTGGATAATTGCATTCTTACTCCTGCATTACAAAACCCTCTGGACTTCGGTATAGATTTATCGCTCCATTCAGCAACAAAATTTATTGATGGGCAAGGAAGGGCTTTAGGTGGGGCCATTGCAGGCAGTAAAAAACTAGTCGAAAAAATGAAACAAACGATGCGCTTTTCTGGTTTTTCCTTAACCCCTTTTAACGCTTGGATACTTTTGAAATCACTGGAAACATTAAAAATTAGGATGGATGCCCATTCCATTAATTCAAAAAAAGTCGCTGAATGGTTAGATTCTAACAAAAAAGTTAGCAATGTATACTATCCTGGACTTAAAACACACCCGCAGTACGATTTAGCTTCCAAACAACAACAGACTGGAGGCGCACTTGTTTCTTTTGAAATACTTAATCCATGGGATAGCTGTGCAAAAGAAAAAGCTTGGAAAATCATAGACAATGTAAACTTATTCTCACGAACTGGAAACCTGGGGGATACCCGCTCAACGATAACTCATCCTGCTACAACAACTCATTTAAAACTATCACAACAACAACAAAATATAGCTGGTATCAGTCCAGGTTTGATTCGACTATCAGTAGGACTTGAAGAAACACAAGATTTAATTAACGATCTAGATTCATCTTTTGGGTACTTATGACAATTGTTCTATTATTTTTTTCCTCTTTGTTTTTTGCTTATTTGACTCAACCATTGTGCGCTAGACTAACAAGTTTTTTTTCATCAAGATCCTTGGCTAGCATTGTCTCAATTCTTATTTGTCTAACATTAATTTCTTCCCTTCTAATAATTTTAGCTCCTCTTTTAGGATCAGAACTTCAAAAACTCAAAGACCGATTTCCGTTAATGATCTCAGTTGCTCATACTCAATTAATGCCAATTATAGAGCGACTGAACTTACCAGACTCCGCAAATCTTATCAATTCTACAAAGTTAAAGCTTTTATCTTATCTTGACGGAAATAAAGAAGAGGTCTCAACATTTGTATTTAAGTTTTTATTGAGAGGTACTAATATTATTTTAGATATTATTGGATGGGTTGTTCTAGTCCCAGTCACTATGTTTTATCTGCTGCGTGATTGGAACACACTTTTAGCAAGTATTATAAAATTTGTTCCTGTAAGAATGAGGAGCGCTTTTAGCATCATTCTATCGGAGACTGATAAAAAATTGCGGCTATACATAAAAGGGCAAGCCTACACGATACTAGCAATGGGTTTGTTTTACTCTACAGCATTATATTTTTTCAGCTACGAAAACTGGCTACCAATTGGTATTCTCTCAGGAATTCTCCTTGTTCTACCTTATATAGGTTTTTTTCTCGCTACTATCATTGCACTTCTTGCAGGTATTCTTGATTTAGGATTGACGGCAGGTGCATTGACAACTTTAATAATATTTTCCGTTGGTCAGGTAATTGAAGGGTTTTTTCTAACACCAAAACTTGTTGGAGAAACGGTTGGGCTTCACCCATTGGCTGTAATTTTTTCAATAATCGTTTTTGGTTCGTTACTTGGCTTCACTGGCTTATTAATAGCTATTCCTGTAACTGCCATCGCTACCTCATTGATAACACAAGCGGTCAAAAACAATGCTATTTGACCCTATAATCGTAAACATGTTGCACAACTTTCACTGCTCCAGTATGAGGCTGCATCAATGTCCTCTTCGACGCTTCTATAATTAGTTTAATAATCTTTCCAACACACATCTCTCCAGCCACTTTAATATTTGCCAAGTCCCTTACGTTTCCTTTTTTATAATCATAGTCGGATCCAATCTTAAGGCTTATTTTCCCACCTGATCTAGCAGTCTTATATTCATGTATTTCTTCTGCCATAAACTTATCGTCTAATAATAAAATAACAGAGTTAGGTTTTATGTAATACCGTTTTAAATTATTCTTCTCAGCCTTGATCCATGCAGACTCAAATCCATTAGATAGTAAGATTAAATCGTCTTTATAAATAATTTGTAGCTATGACGCTTTACTTCGATTTGTAGTGTTCACAAAATGCTCTAACAAGTCTGAACTCCACTGATTTGGGGGCAGGATCGCTCCAATCAGAATATGATTTAACACTACTTGTAAAGATTCCAGTTCCCATTTGTTCCGAATGTTTACTAGTGTATAAAATTTTCCGATAATTTTTTTTACAGTCTATTTGATTCAAAACTCGCCTAGATTTTGCTCCGCTTTTATCTGGTTTTTTAAAATTTTGTAACTGCCAACCGAAAACGTACCTTCCCTGCTTTTTCACCGTATCTTTACTTATATATACATCACCAAGATAACCACTTGTAACCACTTCCCATTCTGCAACCACAGAAAGAGGGGTAAATAACACCACTAAAAAGAATTGTTTGATCGACAAATTGTTCGCCATATCATTTTATTAGTTTGAGGATTTAAAACTCTTCTTTGTTGACAATCAGACAATTTAGTTGTGATCGGAGGCGGATAAGATTTTCGACTTTTAGGGAGCTTTAAAACATTTTTTTTCGAACAAATTTTTGGGAAACAGAAAGAATCAAATTTTTTTGTGCCCTTACACTCTAACTTTACAGTTCCATTTGAACAAATACACCTACAGTTTGCTTTTAATCCCTGTCCAAAAAGGAATAAAAAGATGAAAGCGCTAAAAAATAAAGACTTAAAAAATAAATGAGTGCTCATCGGTTGTCTACTTTAGTTATTTGATTCATCACCGATTTTTTGCGGTTCTTCTGCAGGATTTTTACTATCGACGGAGTCATTTTTTGAATTAGAATTATTATCGTTGGCTCCAGAAATATGTGATTGATTCAATTCACTGCTTTGCGACTGAGGAGGAGGGGGTGGCAACGCAGAATTTTTTGCTAAAGGCGCTTTTAATGCACTAGCAACTTGAAAAACAACTGCTGCTGTAGTGTTCGGTGCAACCATAGTCCATTTTCCTGGCGTTTGATCTGCCTTTAACGTGATACCAGCACCCATCTGTTCACCGTGGAAACTAAAAGACAGAACCCTTCTTCTATCATTCTTTGTGTCATATTCAACCAAAACTCTTCTGGATTTCTCATCCAATGGGCCTTTAGATTTTAAATCTTGTAACTCCCACACCCTTATTAAACTTCCCTCTTTTTTTATTGAATCTCGGTCGATGTAAAATACCGTACCATCTGCCCCTTCTGTAGCTCTCATCCACATTTTTTTTTCCTTTTTATCTCAGTTTAGCTAATATAGAAGGCTATAGCAAAAACTATACCTAAAAAGAGAAAAAAATGGTCTTAGACTGGTTCAAAAATGAGAAGGATGAGCAAGAATCAAACGTTATAGAGGCTCAAAAAGAGTTTGAATTAGCATGCTCAGAAACTCACGAAGATAAAAAAAGTAGAGCAAACAGAGTAAGAATAGGATTGAGATGCAGGGCGGTGATTGACAAAATTTTCATTGAGGGTGCTGAGCAGTTTGAAAGATATCACAATGACAAGCTTCAAGCAATTTGGGATGGCAATTCAGAACCAAAGACACCCGTTCCTAAGAATTTTCAGATTATTAAATCTTCAAAAGGTGACGTTCTAGGGTACATTCCGATAGACTCAGCTAAGCAAATTTATGACATCGCTTCAGATTTTCAAACAAAAAAGATTTCAAAAAAACATGCTATCGGACTAACACAACTCATTGCAGATAATATTTGTAATATGTTGGGGTTAGAAACTTCATTCAACGTGCTTGACTTCTTAAAGGATAAAGGTGAGGAATAGTTTATCAACTAAAAAAGGTTAACCATATTAGAATCGATTTACGGTGTTACAACAATACTTTTGAATGGAGATTGTTTATCTATTAGTTCATTAGCTGAGTTTGCAACTGTATTTGGAGTTAATGTGATAACTTCAACTATAATGACATCACCTTATCAATATTTAGTCGAAAAAGAAAAAATATCTTGGGGTTTTATTTACAACAGTAGCTAGAGGCGTTTAATAACGACTGCTCTCAATTGTAATGACCACAATTGTCCCTAGGTTCGAGCTTCTACCTCTAACAGAGGGAAAAAGCTGAACTAGGTAGGGAGATTGAAAGGCTCAAGATATTGATTATTGTAGAAGGCTTTTTGACTTCTAAGACTTTAAGTCTTCCAATTTTGCCCTTTTTTTTGAACTTAGGGAAAATTCTCAGCTTGATAAATAATTGAATGACTTTTGATAAATTTACAACCGTGATGTTTTGGTGTATCATACTTAAGTATGAATTATACAATTCTGTCAGTAATGGTAGAATCAGATAACGACAATTTTTTTTTGTTAAAAAGAGATGTAAATGCAACTAATTTTAATAACAAGATCTGATAAACCGCATCTTTCTATAAGACTTATGGGATGGCGCCTCTGGATAGCTCTTGGAATTGTTGCTGCAATTATCCTTACTGCCATGCGCATAGGTATGGCGTTAAATACGGAGTCAGGGAGCCTGACCAAATCGGTTATAGAGTGGTGGGAAGAGACTAGAGAGGATTCCTTAGCGAAAGAGTTAGGAGGCTTGAAGGCGAAGGTTGACTTATTAGAATCAACCGTTTCAGTTATCAAAGGAACCGAAGCAACACCTCCCGCAGGAGATTACCCTGAAGATAAACCTCCAAGAATGGAAGAGTTAGAAGTTCGAGTAAAAAAGATCTCCTTAGCTATAGACTCAATTCAGGAAAATCGTCAAAAGATTTTTGAGAGAATTTCTACAGGGCCTGCTGCCCATCCCATATCTGGATATGCAAGAATTTCCTCGGGATTTGGTATGAGAAGAGACCCGTTTAGTAAAAAGAAGGCCTTCCACAGAGGAGTTGATTTCATTGCCAAGGCTGGAACCCCAGTGTATGCAATTGGGGATGGAGTGGTTGAAGAAATTGGTCGAATGGGGGGTTATGGAAAAATTATTGAAATAAGGCATAGTCCTCAATTAGTTTCTGCTTACGCCCACTTACAAGGGATTGAGGTTGTAAAAGGTATGCCGATAAGGGCAGGCCAAAGAATAGGAAGAGTTGGTTCCACAGGGAGATCCACTGGCTCCCATTTGCATTTTGAGTTAGTACTCAACAAACGACCAATTAATCCAAGGCCTTTTCTTGCGCGAGTAAGTAAATCCAAAAAGCTTGCAAATTTACGAATCAATAAAGAAAAATAAAATTTGGTTTAAAATGTTACAGCCAAAAAAAAACCCACTCATAGATGAGCCATTAATAGCCGCTTCTGCTGGTACCTTCAGGCGAGTTAAAACCACGTATTGGGTTTTGCTTGGAATTATTAGCATTATTATCTTGACATGGTTATGGCTGTTAAAATCTTTCGGTGAACAGGTCTATACTGAAGCATGGTGGAGATTGAGCATATCTAGGCTTGCTGATTGGCAGTTTAAAAAAAATGTTGGACTTGAACAGTCAAGCCAACTTAGCGAAAATGTAAAAAATTTAGCCTCTCAGAAAGCAGAAATGCAAACAAGAATTCAAACGTTAGAAAAGCTAGTTCAAGCAACACAATCGAATGGTTACCTGAGACAATTCGCTGCCATACGAAAAGGAACTGAGAGTAAGATTAGTTATGAACTTCTGATTGCTAATCCAACGCCAGGAAACAGGCAAAAGAAGAAGCGAATAAGAATTGTAATAAGGGGAGTTGATAATATTGATCCGTTAAGACCAGAACAGGCGATTTCGGAAACTATTGGAAAAACAAAAATGAAACAACATAGGATTAGGGTCCCAGAGGTTGCTGAGGCTATTAAAGGAAAGTTAGAATCCCCTAGTGCGAACTTCCTAATTGCGACAATCCTACCATTTGACGACATAAAAAAGTCAGAAGTAATTATCATACCAATAACAAATAAATAAAAAGGAAATTTATGTTTTTCGGACAGAATAGACAAAAGTCTGTTTCTACAGAGACTCTCGCAACATTGATGGACGCATCGGTTAAGATAGAAGGAGATTTTTATTTTGACAAAAGCGCACGGATAGATGGAGAAATTAAAGGTAACATTAAGGGACCTAAAACTAAATCTAGTGTACTAATTGTGGGACCAAAAGCTAAAATTGAAGGTGACATTTTATGTCACAGTGTAGTGGTTTTGGGAACAATAACAGGAAATATTGAGTCCGAGCACCTAGAGGTACGGTCTGGAGCAACAATCAAGGGAGATGTAAAGTATTCTGTAATAGAAGTGCATCAGGGTTCAAACATAAACGGGCGAATGATATTTTTTAATTCCTCCACTACTGATTCTACTAAAGCTGACAACTCTTTTTCTAAAAATAAATATGAAACAAATCCTGTTCAGACAAAGAGAGCGGTGAAAAAATAGCGCCTTCGCATAACACCTATCGCTCTTGTGTTTTTGTAATAATATCTAGTAATGCCAATGCCAAACCTACCAATAAAACAATTTGAAGTGCAAACTCGGTTACTGTAAAAAAGTAAGAAGCCAAAAAAACGCTCAGTAGCAATACTCCAGAAACTTTTATCATAAAAATTTTGTTCCCCATAATTCTATTCTACCGCAGGTATCCCAATGTACTCTGCCCGCATGCTAAAAGTATATCATCTCTTTTCTCCATTCCAACAAAGAAAAATTTAATTTTAAAAATATCGCTTTTGTTCTTAATTAAAAAAGGTACGCTTAAAAGAGGAAAATTTCTGCACTTAAAAAAACTTCTAATCAAATCATCATACTTGCAACTAGTTGGACTTAGTAAAAACAACACTACATCACAAGTTTTAAAAATTTCAAATGCGAAACTAGATATAGTTGAAAAATCAAAACTAATTTTTTCTATGCCATTTTCAATTTTATTTTTTTCCCCCTTTTTTATTGTTCTTGTTTTTTTAAAAACATCTAGAATATCCATAGTATCTAAAATCATCCCTTTTTGTTCTAACTTGCTCGATACACTATCGAAATAATTACTGTATTGAGGCNAATCTTTTGATTCCGATTTTATCAACAAAACTCTCTTTCCAATTTTAGAGTGTTCAAATCTATTTTTAAAAACTCGTTTTTTACATACTCCAAGTGTTTCAGTATCAGTCCCATCATCACCACTAAGTTCTTCACAAAGTTTGCCTAAATCTTCTATACTCCTTCCAAAAAGAATTAACCTTTCGTGCTTTTTATTTTTGCATCTTATACCCGTATATGGGATGATTTCGCGAGATGGACTGTAAGCAATAGTGCTAGAAAAACTCAATTCATTTAGCCATTCCTCTGACCTCATACAAGTAAAACCTATTGGAACTAACCCAAATAGAACTGTGAGGCTAATTGGATTTAGCTTATCTAAATTTTCTTGAAAATGGAGTTTAGAATTTTCGTTTACCTCTTTTTGTAACTTAATAAAAAGATTATTTTGATTAACTTCTAATTTACACAGTAATACTGCTCCTTCAACCAAAAGACGACGAATTAAGGGTACTTTGCTGTATTCGTTATATTCAGGACTTAAATTATTTTCCAGCATATCTGCAGATATCGCAAAAGGAACACCAAAGATGTTACCAATAATATTGCCTTCCCTTCGATAAATGTCCAAAAATTCAACGCGCCGAAGTGCGTCTGATCGAAAAAGTTTTAAGGGTAGATTATACTCAGAGGCAATACGATCACACCTGGCTAGTAAATTTTTATAGAACTCTTGTATTGAGAAGGTTCCTTCACCTAATTCTTTCCTGATACTTGATATGGAAAAATCAATTTCTGCCATATTTTTTTAATCGGCAAAAAAACTTGGGTCAATAATATTTGGATCGGATTTATCAATAACTATATCTGGTGTATTGGCCGAGTAAAAATAGTCAGGCAGTGCTGTAACAATCCTAGGCTCCATATAAACAAAAACTAAAGAGAGCAGAACCATAAATAAGAAAGGCAAGCAGCCTTTAAAAATTGTAGCTAATTCAACATTTTTAGGAGCAACTCCTTTTAGATAATACGCTGACATTGCCATCGGTGGAGTCAAAAAAGAAGTTTGAAGATTTATTGCTATCAGAATACCGAACAAAATAGGNTCNACNTCAAAGTAACTCAAAAGTGGTAAAAAAATTGGAACAAAAATAATTATGATTTCAGACCATTCCAGAGGCCATCCNANAATAAATATGATTAATTGGGTAAGTATTAAAAATTGAATAGTACTAATATTTAGTCCTAACATAAAGTCTTTAATTAAAGACTCTCCGCCTAAATAAGAAAAAACTGACGAAAAAGTCCATGAACCAACAAATAAAAAGCAAACCATAGCTGTAGTTCTTGCGGTCCTATGCACCGATTCTCTTAATCTTTCCCAAGAAAATGCTCGATAAAAAATTGCTAACAAAATACTTCCTAAAGCTCCCATAGCAGCAGCTTCACTAGGTGTAGCTAAACCAAAAAGTATAGACCCAAGAACAGAAAACATTAAAAGAGCTAGCGGAAGAAAAGAAGTTACAAGCAAGTAAATAGATTTAAAGATTCCATAACTTTCTACATCTTTGGGTTTTGGCGCTAAGCGAGGGTTTACAACAACTCTTATAAAGACATAAATTAAATATAAGCTAGCGAGTAAAACCCCAGGACCAATCGCTGCGGCATAAAGTTTGACGACTGAAATACCAGCAGTCGCAGCGTATACTATCAGCATTATCGACGGAGGTATCAAAATTCCAAGGGTTCCCCCGGCAGTAATGACGCCTGCTGAAAGCTTTTGGTCATAACCTGCTTTCAACATCGCAGGAAAGGCTAACAACCCCATTAGGGTCACCACCGCTCCAACTATCCCAGTTGCGGTAGCAAACAATGCACATGTTATCAATGCAGCTAATGCCATTGAACCAGGAACGCCTCTTAACCCCACTTGTAAACTTAAAAATAGCCGGTCTAAGATATTAGCTCTTTCTACCATATACCCCATAAACAAGAATAGAGGTACAGAAATTAAAACGTCATTGCTCATTACACTGTATGTATTTTGAACAAACAGATAAAAGATTTTATTTTCAAAAAAAGCTTGGGNAGGGTCAAANTATGAATANAAACCGAAAAACATTCCNACGGCCATAAGNGTGAATGCTATTGGAAAACCTAAAAAAATAAANACCANAAANAAACAGAGCATTGACAATGCTATANACGGATCACTCATTTTATTTTACCCAGTGAAATTAATCTTTACCTAGTCTAGATGGCCACTGATCTTCTCGGATACAAATGATGCACCTGAGAACTTCGCTAATACCCTGAAGAAGTAATGCTAACCCCGCAAAAAAAATTATCAACTTAAGTGGCCAAACAGGGACATCNGCNGGACTGTTTACGGAAACTTCTGATATCGAAAAAGANCGTGTCCCGTATTCAAACCCAGAAATCACCATCGCAAGAATACCAGGGAAAAAAAATGTGATGTACAAAACTAAATCAACTTTTGCTTGTGTTGAGGGCCGCCATTTTTGATATAAAAAATCACCACGAACATGTTCCCCTTTTGCCAATGTATAGGCTCCAGCCATCATAAACAAAGCTCCATATAGAATAAAACTCAGATCAAACGCCCAAGATGTGGGGCTATTAAACAAATATCTCATCACAACTTCGTAAGAAATACCAAGTACTAAAACAATAATGGTCCAAGAAAAAGCTTCCCCAATAGAATTCGATATAGTGTCAAAAAGTAGAATAAATTTCTTCAAAGAATCGCCCCTTTTTAATCCTTCGGTAGCTTAACTTTGAATGTGTGTTCATAACCCATTTTAAAATCTGCCTCGTTAAAAAAGGAAAAATATGCCACTTTTTTTGCCCATGTTTTTTGCGATTCATGAACCTCTTTGAAAAAAGGATCTTCCTTCTCCAACCTAGCTGTAACCTTATCCCATGCCTCTAATTGAGCAGCAAATATCTCTTTTGGCGTTCTGCTAACCCTGACTTTATCTTTAATAATTAGTGCCTGTAAATCCTTAGAATAATTTTTCTGTGCAGTCCAAGTATTAGATGCCGAAGCTGCTTCAGCTGCATATCTTAGGATTGCTTTTAAATCATCACTCAATGCATCATATTTTGTTTTATTAAACAGAATTTCAAAAAACTCCATAGCTTGATGAAAAGAACCCAGTAAATAATTTTTACAAACATCTTGGGCGCCAAGTCTTCTGTCTGAAGTCGGATTATTATATTCAAAAGCATCCAAGACTCCCCTTTCCATTGCTGGAATTATTTCTCCTCCGGGCAATTGCGTAACTTTCATTCCCAATTCCTGCATTAAATCGGCTGCCAATCCAACCGTTCTGTACTTAATGCCTTTTAATTGATTCTTTTCTTTTGGCGGTGTTTTTTTGAACCATCCAAGAGGCTGAGTCGGCATCGGGAATGAAAAAAACCCTTTGATGTTAAGATTCAACTTCTTTAATAATCTTTCATACAACTCATAACCCCCACCGCGCATAATCCAACCTAACATCTGTTCAGAATTAGCCCCATTAATGGGGCCAGAACCGAATAATGATGCCACCTTCGACTTTCCATACCAATAAACTGGCACTTGGTGCCCAGCATCCAAAACCCCTTTGCTGACGGCATCAGTAATTTCAAATGGTTTAACGACTGCCCCAGCGTATAAAAAATCTATCCTGAGCCTTCCTTTTGCCATTTGATTAACTCTATCAACGTAT
>NYVY01000014.1 GCA_002684875.1 Pseudomonadota bacterium | reverse complement strand
TAACTACAGCTTTTTTCTTAGCTACCGGCTTCTTTTTCTTAACTACAGCTTTTTTCTTAGCTACCGGCTTCTTTTTCTTAACTACAGCTTTTTTCTTAGCTACCGGCTTCTTTTTCTTAACTACAGCTTTCTTTACTGCAATCTTTTTTAAAGATTTTTTAGAACTCTTTTTCGCTCCTGTTTTTTTCTTTACTTTTTTTGTAGCCATTTTTGTCTCCTTCAAGCTTTGTTAATTGTGTGTTTATTTAATATTAAATGATTACTACCCATATTGTAATTAATTTCTTTAATGTACACAAAATTTTATTTGCAATAAAGTACGATTTATTTTAATCCCATTGAAGAGCTCCTCCAACTTGGTAATCTATCACCCTAGTTTCAAAGAAATTTTTCTCTTTTTTTAAATCAACCATTTCAGCCATCCATGGAAATGGGTTTTCCTCCTTTTCGTATAGTTGAGGAAGTCCTATTTGGTGTGCTCGACGATTTGCTATATATCTCAAGTATGTTTTAAAATTTGGTGCGTTAAGACCTAGAATACCTCTTGGCATAGTATCTTCTGCATATCGATATTCAAGGTTAACAGCTTTGTGAAATATATCTACTAATTCTTCTTTAAACTCTTTGGTCCAAAGGTCGGGGTTCTCAAGCTTGATTGTATTGACCAAATCTATTCCAAAATTACAATGCATTGATTCATCTCTAAGAATATATTGGTACTGCTCTGCTGAGCCAGTCATTTTGTTCTGTCTCCCTAAGGCAAGAATCTGGACAAACCCTACGTAAAAGAATAGCCCTTCCATTAAACAAGAAAATACTATTAATGAACGTAGTAATTCTTGATCACCTTTCTGATCACCAGTTTTAAAGTTAGGGTTTGTCAAAGTATCTATATAAGGAATTAAAAATTCATCCTTATCTCTAATTGAAGAAACTTCATGATATGCATTAAATATTTCTGACTCATCGAGACCCAACGACTCAACTATGTATTGGTATGCGTGCGTATGTATAGCTTCTTCAAAAGCTTGTCGAAGAAGATACTGACGACACTCTGGGGCGGTGATATGGCGATATGTTCCCAAAACGATATTATTTGCGGCTAAACTATCTGCGGTTACAAAAAAACCTAAATTTCTCTTTATCAACCTTCTTTCATCTTCTGTTAACCCGTCTGGACTTTTCCAAAGAGCAATATCTCTAGACATGTTTATTTCTTGTGGCATCCAATGATTTGCGCATCCTGATAAGTATTTTTCCCATGCCCATTTGTACTTAAATGGTACTAGCTGATTTACGTCAGTTCCGCCATTAATAATTCTTTTATCTTCTACTTTTACTCTTCTCTTGAGAGCATCTTCTGAAGAATTATTTTCAATTAGTGATTTAGCGCTTTCCTCTATCTTTTCTTGATTATCATAATTCTTTAGTGCACCAACATGGTTTTTAGTTTTTTGATCTTCAATCTCCCAATTAAGCATTTTTTTTCCTTTTAGTTTTCTATTATCATTTGTGATCTATTGACAAGCTTCGCAATCTGGATCGAGAATACTGCATACATTTTTCCCAGAACTTTCTTGTTCAGAAGTTTTTACAGCGTTAAGCTCACTTGAATTTGCAGTAGATTTCTCTACATGAGTAGCACCGATAGTGCGAAGGTAATAGGTTGTTTTTAATCCTTTTAACCAGGCTGAAGTATATAACTCATCTATTTTTTTCCCTGAAACTCCTGATAAATAAATATTTAACGATTGAGCTTGGTCTATCCATTTTTGCCTCTCTGCCGCACAGTCAATTATCCATTTTGGATCAATTTCAAATGCTGTTGCATAAAGCTCCTTTATATCAGAAGGGACTCTGTCTATTTTTGCTAAGCTCCCATCAAAGTACTTTAGGTCAGAAACCATTACTTCATCCCACAAACCTGCACATTTTAGATCCCTTACCATCATCTCGCTAACCATAGTAAACTCACCTGACAAATTTGATTTTACATATAAGTTTTGGAAGGTGGGTTCTATGGAAGCAGAAACACCTACAATATTAGAAATGGTTGCTGTAGGGGCTATGGCAACACAATTAGAGTTTCTTATACCGTTTTTCTTAACCTTTTCTTTTAATGCTTTCCAGTCTAATCTTTCTTCTTTTTTTACTGGAATTTTAACTCCACGTTCATTTTCTAAAAGCTTTAGAGAATCCATTGGAAAAATTCCTTGGTCCCAAAGTGATCCTTTGAACGTCTCATAAGAACCTCTTTCTTTCGCCAAATCTGAAGAAGCTGAATATGCCATGTAAGATATCAACTCCATCGACTGATCAGCAAACTCTATTGCCTCTGTTGAAGCATATGGTATTTTTAATGCGTGTAAAGCATCTTGAAAACCCATCATACCTAGCCCAACAGGTCGGTGTGACAGATTAGAGTTCCGAGCTTTTCCAACCGCATAAAAATTTATATCAATTACATTGTCTAGCATTCTCATAGCAGTGTTAATAGTCTCTTGTAATCGCTTTCTATCTAACTCAACTTTCCCGTTGCTGTCCTGACTTATATGATTGACAAGATTAATAGAACCTAAATTGCATACCGCTATCTCGGATGGCCCAGTATTTAACGTTATTTCAGTACAAAGATTTGAACTATGGACCACTCCAACATGTTTTTGAGGGCTCCTAATATTACAAGGATCTTTAAACGTAATCCATGGATGACCAGTCTCAAACAACATTGATAACATTTTCCTCCACAGACTTGTGGCAGAGATCTCTTTAAAAGGTTTAATTTCTCCGTTCGCTGCTTTAGCCTCATAAGAAATATAAGCCATATTGAACTCTTCTCCATATTTCTCATGTAGGTCGGGAACAGTGTCAGGTGAAAATAATGTCCACTTACCGTCGTTTAAAACCCTTTTCATAAACAAATCGGGTATCCAATTGGCGGTATTCATATCATGAGTTCTTCTTCTATCATCGCCCGTATTTTTTCGAAGTTCCAAAAATTCTTCAATATCTAGGTGCCAAGTCTCTAAATAAGTACAAACTGCTCCTTTCCTCTTACCACCTTGGTTCACGGCAACAGCGGTATCGTTAACAACTTTCAAAAAGGGAACAACTCCTTGACTATGACCATTTGTACCCTTTATAAAGCTTCCCAAAGCACGAACTGGAGTCCAATCATTTCCTAGCCCTCCTGCGTATTTAGCAAGCAATGCATTTTCTTTTATCGCCTCATATATTCGATCCAAGTCGTCCTCAACAGTGGACAAATAACACGAAGACAACTGAGAAAACTGAGTTCCACTGTTAAACAACGTAGGGGTCGAACTCATAAAATCAAAACTGGATAATAATTTATAAAATTCAACTGCCCTTTCATTCTTTTCTTGCTCTCTCAAGGCTAAGCCCATTGCAACTCGCATGAAAAATATTTGGGGTAGCTCAATTCTTCTACCCTCTTTACTGAAACTATCATTTCTATCAATTAAAAAATACCTGTCGTAGAGTGTTTGTAGNCCAAGATACCCAAACTGATAATCTCTTGATTCATCAATCATCTCACTTAAATATTCAAGGTCAAAACTTTTAAGTTCTGTNTTTAAAACACCTGTTTCAATGCCCTTCTCAATGAATATTGGGAAGTAGTTCTTATATGTCTTCTTCGTTTCTCCCGGTTGAACATTACGCCCGAGCACCTCCTGGCGAATTGAGTGTAGCAGCAACTGTGCAGTAACTTTTGCATAAGCAGGGTCCTTTTCTATAAAAGTTCTAGCTGTCATAATTAGCGTCTTGTTCAGGTCTTGCTCGTTTATTTCATCATATAAATTTTTAACGACAGACTTAAGTATCTCGTCAGGATCTACGTAGTTTGAAAACCCCGAACAAGCATCTTTGACTATTCCTTTAAGCCAGTCCATATTTAATTCACTTAATGTTCCATCTCTACCTTTCACCCTAACTGAGGACTCACTAGAAAATCCGCTTGTGGTTGCCTTGTTTTTTCTTTGTTCAGCTCTTCTTTCCCTATATAGAACGTAAGATCTGGCAACCTCATGTTCACCTTCTCTCATGAGTGCTAGCTCTACCTGATCTTGAATTTCCTCAATGTGAATCGTTCCTCCAGCTGGCAACCTTCTCAAAAGGGCTTTTTCGACCGAGGTTGTTAACTTCTCAGTCATCTCCCTTATTTTTGCACTAACTGCACCGTTCCCGCCTTGAACTGCGAGGAAGGCTTTAGTCATAGCGATAGTGATTTTATCAGCCTCATAAGACACAACAGACCCGTTCCTCCGCATTACCTTGATATCCGAACTTATTCCATTTGGGAAAAAGTTCTGGCCTTGCACTCTATCTACATTTCCGACATTGGAAGACGGTTCGTTTCCTGCTTCCACCTTCGGCAACTTTCCATATCCATTTTTTTCAACTAATTTTTGTTGCATAACAATTTCCTGTAAAAAATATTCTCTATTTTTACTAAATTTAGTAATTATATTTGGTTTTTATACTATAACTAGTAGTTATTGTAGACTTGAAAAAAAAAGGATGCAATCACTATTTTGTTTAAATGTGAAAACTAAAGTTTTTTTTTCGGAGTTTAGAACAATTTTTTATCTCATCCCATTTAAAGAAGGGGCCAGGGTCTGTTTTTCGTCCAGGAGCAATAAACGAATGGCCTGTTAGATGCCTAACCGATGGAAAAAAACTGGAGACCGACTCTATAAGCTTATTTAACATACAGTACTGATATTCTGTAAACGGTTCAAGGTCTGTGCCCTCTAATTCAATACCAATAGAGTAATTATTACAATTTTCTTTTCCTAGAAAGCGAGATGAACCTGCATGCCAAGCTCTGTCACATATGGAAACAAATTGAATAATGACCCCCGTCCTTTTAANAAGAAAGTGAGCCGAAACTTTTAAACCATGTAGGTTTTTGAATTTTTTTTTTGATGTATTCAATCTATTAACAAATAAACTCTCAATTTCGCCACCACCATAACTTCCTAAAGGAATNCTAATGTTGTGCAAAACAAGAAGATCAACGATAGAGGATTCTGGACGGGCATCGAAGTTGGGCGATTCGATTATTACAACATCTGGTTCAATCTCTTCAATCCAACCCTGTTTTCCTATGACTAATGGAATCGAATTTAAATTACGGATATTGCTCTTAATAAAGTTTCCCACTTTAAATTTCCAAAATTATCTCAATTACGAACTGAGTTCCTAAATAGGATAGAATTACTAAGAAACAACCGATCATTGTCATTTTTGCTACCATCCTTCCTCTCCATCCAAAAAACTGTTTTCCTCCAATTATCATTCCTATTAATATCCAAGCAAGAAGAGAGAAAAATGTTTTATGGTCAAAAATTAAGAAAGCATTTCCTGAACTTATATTGACAAGAATACCTGTGAGAAGAGTACCACTCAATAAAACAAAAGTTATTAAGAGCAACCTTTGAAGTGAAGCGTCAAGTTCTACGAGTGAAGGGAGTGAGTGGTCAGGTTGTTTGATAATCGGTTCTCTTAAAGAGTTTTCTTGCAGGTGAATCGTTGCAGCTCTTGCCGATGTAAAAACTAAGCAAGCGTAAGAGAGCATCGCTATGAGTATATGAGCTTGGAAAACAATCCCGAGATCATTAGAAAGAGTTGGTGACGGGAGAATTCCGTCTAGCAAAGTAAAAACTCCTGTGAGAAAAAATATAGGCACAGTAATTCTTGGGAAAATATTCCTAAAAAACGCCTCTAAACATACCAAAATAGAGGCCAGCCACATAGTCCACACTACCGCCTTTAATAATCCAAATTCAAAACCTTTAAGTGCGAACCACGGTAATAAAAGGCCAAGACCATGCAAAAAAACAAGGCTTAAGGCAACAAATAAAACGGCAGTAGTATACTTCTTCAATCTTCCGATTAAAATTGAAAGTAAAATATAACCGCAGGCGTGAAATAAAGTTAAATCACTCTCAAAAAGATTCATACCACTAGTTTATCAAGGAAATCAACAATGTTTGAAAGCCTAACAAAAAAAATGGCTGCTGTAGCAAAACGTATGCGAGGTGAAACTCGTATTACGGAACAGAACTCAAAAGAAATGCTTGCTGAAATAAGATATGCGCTNTTAGAGGCGGATGTNGCATTGCCAGTTGTAAAACACTTTATTTCCAAATTAAAAGACAAAGCTCTTGGTCAAGATGTTTACGATAGCCTGACACCTGGGCAAGCCTTAATCGGCATTGTCAATCAAGAACTAGTCGAACTTCTAAAAGCAGAAGAAAACACTCCATCATTTTTGCAAATAACCAAGAACGACCCACACATTACACTACTGACAGGCCTGCAAGGAGTTGGAAAAACAACCACCTGTGGAAAATTAGCCCATTGGATATCAAAAAAAAGAAAGGGCAAAGTTTTGCTTGTTTCCTGCGACACTCAAAGACCTGCCGCAGTCGCGCAGCTAAAGACCCTCGCGGACTCGATAAATACCGACTTCTTTATGATTGAAAAATCAATAGAAAAGGATCCTTTGGAGATAGGGAAACGGGCTTTACATTTTGCGAAAGCCAATTTGTACGATTATATGATCATAGATACAGCCGGCAGGTTATCAATCAACCAAGAGATGATGACTCAACTGAAGCTTTTATCGACATCTATTAAGCCTTCTGAAACCTTGTTCGTTTTAGACTCAATGCAAGGGCAAACTGCCGTTGAAGTTGCCAAAAAGTTTCATTCGTCTATACCTATAACTGGCATAGTTTTAACAAAAACAGACGGAGACAGTAGAGGAGGATCGCTGATNTCAGTAAAAACAATAACTCAATGTCCCATTAGATTTATNGGAAATTCAGAAAAAATTGATGGGCTCGAAGAATTTGATGCAACTAGATTTGCAGACCGAATATTAGGAATGGGTGACATTCTAGGATTGGTAGAAAAAGCGCAAGAAAACCTAGAGCTTGAAGAATCAGAGAAAATAATTTCAAAGATTAAATCAGGAAAAAAGTTTGATCTTGAAGATTATAGAAAACAATTAACACAGATGAACAAAATTGGAGGACTTTCGTCCATGCTCAATTATCTTCCCGCCAGTCTCAAAGAGAAGGCTAGAGGAGTAAGTACCGGAAATATTGATATAAAAACGAAAAAACAAAGTGCAATAATTTCNTCGATGACGAAATACGAAAAACGTCACCCAGAAATCATTAAGTCCCAGAGAAAGAAAAGAATTGCAACGGGATCAGGGAATTCCGTACAGGAAGTAAACCAATTATTAAGCCAGTTTTCTCAAATGAGAGCAATGTTCAAAACAATAAACGATTCCAGTTTGAATCAAAAAACTTTTCAAAACCTCTCAAATATAAAAAGTATNACCAAACTTCAACGAAAAAAAATTAACAAAAACAAGGTTAAAAAAAGAAAAAAACGAAAATAACCTACAGGTGATTTTTTAGATAAGGGATCAAACCATTTATATCAACAAGATTTTGGGACATTTCCCTTCTGTGCAGAACCTCAACTTCATTTTGCTTCACAAGACGGGGACTAATCAAAACCCTTACAGGAACTCCGACCAGTTCCCAATCAGCCAACATTATCCCAACACGTTCATTCCTATCGTCTAACACTACATCGAATAAGTTTTTTTTAAGCTTTAAATACAAATCTTCAGTAACTGTTCTAACATCCGAGTTTAAATAATATTGAATAGGGCATAAAACGATCGAAAAAGGAGCAATCTTTGATGGCCAAATAATCCCGTAAGAGTCGTTGTTCTGCTCTACAGCCGCTGCCATTATTCTACTTACACCGATACCATAACAGCCCATTTCAAACGGCAACATTTTACCATTTTCGTCAGAAAAAAAAGCGTCCATTTTCTTAGAGTATTTAGTGCCCAAAAAAAACGTATGCCCGACTTCAATTCCTCTTTTTATGAGTAATTTACCCTTATTATCTGGAGAAGAATCACCTTCCACAGCAAATCTAAGGTCGGCTTTCTTGCTTGGTATTTCTATATCTCGGTCCCAATTAGTTCCAGTAAAATGTTTATTATCTTTATTCGCACCTATGATAAAGTTTTGCATACCCAATACTTCAAAATCAGCTATAACTTGAACCTCTTCATTACTTAACTGAGGTCCAATAAAGCCTGGTTCAACCCCTAAACAATTCCTCACCTCTTCAACGGATGCAAACCTCCACCCCGTTTGAAAAATTTTTAACTTGTCGACTTTTAACTCATTTAAACGTCTATCTCCTCTCAACAAGAGCATGACGTATTTATCTACTCCTTTGGATTGGCCTACGATCAGAATAGATTTTAAAACGTTTTCGATATTTATCTCAAAAAACTTTGCTACCTCCTCGCAAGTTCTAACGTCAGGTGTGTCCTTTAGAGATTGAGGAGTCATCTTTTCCAATCTTTTGCTAACTACATTTTTTTCTTTTATCGGTATAAGTTCAATATTTGCAGCAAAATCACTTTCCACACAAAATCCGAGCTCGTCCTCACCAGTCTCAGAAATAACATGGAATTCATGAGATTTAGTCCCTCCAATATTGCCTGAATCAGCGAGCACAGTTGCAAATTTGAGGCCTAATGTTGTAAAGATAGTTTGATAAGCAGAAAAAACCTTTTCATATGTTTCGTGAGCTGACTTCTCATCAATATCAAAAGAATATGCATCTTTCATTAAAAATTCCCTTGCCCTAAGCAACCCGAACCGTGGTCGCCTTTCATCTCTAAACTTTGTTTGAATTTGAAACAAAACTTTAGGTAGCTTCCTCCAGCTTTTTAACTCGACTTTGGCTATTTCAACAAAGATTTCTTCTGAAGTTGGTTGAAGAACAAAGTCTCTTCCATGTCTATCTTTCAATCGTAGTAATTCTTGCCCCATGCTTTCCCATCTATTGGTTTTTTTCCAATAATCTGCAGGCTGAACCATAGGAGTTAACAATTCTAAGGCTCCAATTCCCTCCATATTTTTTCTTACAACACTAATTATTTTTTGAAGGACTCTCATTCCTAATGGAGAAAAAACATAAATGCCAGACCCCATTTTTCTAATCATCCCTGCTCTAATCAAAAGTTTATGACTAGGAATCTCTGCTTCGGCAGGTGATTCCTTTACAGTTTCCAAATGAAAATCTTTGGCTTTCATGCACAATTTCCTAACTTTTTTTGTCTAAATGAATTACTCTTTAATATTAAGACAAGTAAATGATAAAATGCTGGATTCCGGTGGTTACAGATTAAATGTCGGCATAGTTATTATAAATGACAAAAATCAAGTTTTTTGGGCCAAACGCACCAAAAAAGACGCTTGGCAATTTCCCCAAGGCGGAATAAAGAAAGGGGAAAAAGCAGAACAAGCGATGTTTAGGGAACTTAAAGAAGAAACAGGGATAACGAGACAGTATGTCAGAATTTTAGGGAGGACGGACGATTGGTTATATTACGACGTCCCTAGTTCTTTTATTAAACTAGAAAATAGAAAGGTCTACAAGGGACAAAAACAAATTTGGTTTCTATTAAAGTTTGAGGGAAAAATTGAAAATATAGACTTTCCTGAAGAAAATGGAGCGGAATTTGATTCTTGGATGTGGATCGATTATGCTGAGCCTCCCAAATTAGTGGTAGATTTCAAAAAGAAAGTTTACACGTCAGCGTTATTGGAATTAGCTCCCTTTATCTTTTCTTCTTCCGCACTCGATAAGGTTAAATTCAAATTATCTCTGTGAATAATCTCCGACTCTTCAAAGTAACCTAAAATTTTTTCTATTTCTTCTGACAAAACCCCTTTAATTTTAGAACACTCTTTAGAGGAATAATTACTTAGGCCTCTAGCAATTTCCACCCCCTCTTCAGACAAACAAGAAATCAAATCGCCCCTGTCAAAATCACCTGATACCTTAAGTATACCAATCGGTAAAAGTGATTTTCCTAATTTAATTAATGCATGCACGGCTCCTGCATCGAGAACAATAGCTCCATTTAAAAGTCCATGATTGGCAATCCATCGTTTTTTTAAACTGATCGTTTTGTTTTTATCAGTTGAAAAAACTCTCGTTCCAACCTTGTATCCTTGGTAGACCTTTATTAGAATGTCGTCACAAAAGCCGTTAGCTATTATGATTGGTACCCCCGCTTGTGCTGAAATATCAGCAGCCTTTATTTTGGTTTGCATTCCACCAGTACCAAATGTTGAATGAGACTCGGTTGCTAAAAATGCACTCATACCCATTGAAAGGTCAACATTTTCGATTAGCTTTGCATCTTTCGAAAATATCGGATTTTCCGTATAAAGCCCATTTTGGTCAGTCAATATGACAAAAAGGTCGGCCGAAATAAGAGAAGAAATTTGAGCGGCCAACGTGTCATTATCTCCTAGCTTTATTTCATCGGTGGCAACTGTATCATTTTCGTTGACTATGACAATAATTCTTTCCTCAAGCAAAGTATTTAAAGTTGCTTGGGAATTTAAAAATCGTTTTCGCGTTGTAAAATCTTCCTTTGTAATTAAGATTTGTGCTGTTTTCAAACCATTAATACCAAACTCTGTTTCATAGGCTTTGATTAAATTTACCTGACCAACTGCTGCGGCTGCCTGTAATTTGGAAATTTTTTTTGGTCGTTTTCTCCACCCAATTTTAAAAACACCTGCGGCAATGGCGCCACTAGAAACAAGTATTACCCTGACTCCCTTGACATGTAAGAATCTAATTTGAGAAGCAATACGTTTTAAAATACCATTAGATATGCTTTCCCCATTATTTGTAATGACTGAGGTTCCGATCTTAACCACCAATTTTGAACCTGCTTTTAAACTAAATTTTTTATTTGCTTCGTTCAATAATTCCCTTTTTTATTTTATTCTGATAATTCATTTTGAAAACCTTCGGCCCTAAACCAAGAAGCAATGTCATCTGACAACATATCTATCCCTTCTCCGGTTACACCGGAAATAAAATAAACTGGCTGATCATAAATATCTAAAAACATTTTTTTTAATTTGATTTTTGTTTTAGTTGGTAACAAGTCTATCTTATTAAAAACTATCCACCTTTGTTTGAAACTTAAACGCTTATCAAAATTAAGAAGCTCTTTTTCGATAATTGAAACGTCCTTACGAATAGATTCAACAACATAGTTGAAACGTTTTACATAGTCATGTAATTCCGAGTTGTTATCTGTGGATACATCTACTAAATGCAACAGCAATCTCGTTCTTTGTATGTGCTTCAAAAATTTCAGACCCATTCCCGCGCCTGAACTAGCATTCTTTATAATGCCCGGAACATCCGCTATTACAATTTCTCCATGAAAGTAATTTAAATCCAAAACACCTAGATTTGGAGAGAGAGTAGTAAACGGATAGTCTGCTACTTTCGGCGTTGCTGCGCTTACTTTTCTAATGTAAGTCGACTTTCCGCTATTCGGAAAACCTAGTAATCCAACATCAGCCAAAACTTTTAATTCTAACCGTAAGTCTTTAGTTATTCCTTCTTCACCTAAGGTAAACTGCCTAGGAGTTCTATTTATACTAGACTTAAACCTAATATTACCAAGACCACCTTTCCCTCCTAAAGCCAAAAGCACCCTACTACCATCTTCTTTTAGGTCTGCTAGCATTCTTCCCGAGTGTTTTTCAAAAATTAGAGTTCCAGCTGGAAATTTAAGGACAAGATCCTGTCCGTTTTTTCCGAACCGATCCCTTCCACTACCATGACCACCCGATTCAGCTTTATATAGTTTTGTATATCTATAATTCAATAAGGTATTTAATCTTGAATCAACTACGCCGTAGACTGAACCGCCCTCACCGCCATCTCCACCAGATGGCCCACCTTTCGGAACAAATTTTTCCCTACGGAAAGCCGCAACTCCGTTCCCGCCATTGCCTGCTTTTACCTTTATTTCAGCCTCATCTATAAATTTCATATAAATACTACCACTAATTTTTATATGTCAGCAGGCAATAAAATTTTACAGGGAAAAGGACTATTCAACAGCTTCCGAAAGAACGTCAATAACCGTCCTGTTGAGAGGTCCTCTTTGTGAAAAAACGACGCTACCGACGATTAACGAAAAGATCGTATGGTCTTTACCCATTGAAACATTTTTTCCAGGGTGGAATTTCGTGCCCCTCTGTCGAACAATTATATTACCTGGAGATACTACCTCTCCACCAAACTTTTTTACCCCAAGTCTTTTTGATTCAGAGTCTCTTCCGTTTCTAGTCGAACCACCGCCTTTTTTGTGTGCCATATTATTCCCTAAGAAATTGAATCGATTTGCACCTCAGTGTAGGACTGCCGGTGACCCATTGATTTCATGGAATGCTTTCTTCTTTTAAACTTGAGAATTTCCACCTTATCACTTCTACCCTCGTCGACGACTTTGGCTTTCACCGTAACGCCTTCTAGGAAAGGATTACCGACGGCGACGCTCTTTCCCTCACCATCTTCATTGACTGTCATTAAAACATCCTTGATTATTACCTCGTCCCCAACATTTTGGGGTACTTTTTCAATCCTAAGTTTGTCACCTGCTTGCACTCGGTACTGTTTCCCACCTGTTTTTATAATAGCGTACATTTTTCTTTATTTAAATAATCGTAGCTTTAGATAATATAGGCAAAGACACAAAAAGGTCAAGAAGTATGCAATGATATGTTTGTGGATTATTAACACTACTATGGACGAATACACTACTTTAACTAGACATCTAGAGCCTCAAATTGCTCAGTTAAATCGGCTAGCAAAAGCTTACCTATCAAGCGAGGTGACACTTATTAACCAAGTTTCAAATTACATCGTAAATAGTGGAGGGAAACGGCTAAGACCTCTTTTGACACTCTATTTTAATGAAATATTTTGTGATGATGTGACTGAAGTTGCTGAGAAGACTTTAAAAATGGCAGTAGCGATTGAATACATACATACGGCAACTCTTTTGCATGACGATGTTGTGGATAATTCACAGCTAAGAAGAAATCAAGCTACTGCGAACTCAGTATTTGGAAATTCTGCGAGCATTTTGGCTGGAGATTTTTTGTACTCTAGGGCATTTCAAATCATGAATGAAGTTAACTCTACAGAAATAATGCGAATGATGGCAGATACAACCAATAAAATTGCTGAAGGAGAGGTGTTGCAATTAATGAACTGTAATAACCCAAAACTTACAGAAGCAGAATACTTTACGGTGGTAAATTATAAAACTGCTATGTTATTTCAAGCCGCTTGCGCAGTACCTGGAATTCTCTCTTCTCAACCAAAAAAAATTGTGAATGACTGCAAAAAATTTGGTGGGCATATTGGTGTAGCTTTCCAGCTAACAGATGACTTATTGGACTACAACGGAACCGAGGCGGACATAGGGAAAAAATTAGGCGATGATCTAAAAGAGGGGAAAGCAACGTTACCATTAATTCGATTAATGGCAATTGGCGATTCAGAAACAAAAGAATTGTTAACTAGCGCAATAAAATATCCTGAAGATACAACTTTTGAAGAAATAGTAAAGTTAGTAAGATCCTCCGATGCAATTAGCTATACTCAAAAAAAAGCTTTTAATGAAATCTCGAAAGCTGAAAAATGTTTACTAAGTTTCTCTGATGGAAAATCAAAAGAACAATTAAAACGGCTTTTAGAGTTTGTCACATCTAGAAAAAAATAAACTACTCTCGGATTGCAGTTCATTCTGCTAAAGTGCTTGATTTATGACACAGAATTTAGGGTTTCGGACCCTCTTGGAGCGATCATGAGATACCCGCCGATTTTTTTTAAATTTCTTTAAACACCTTTAACGAAAAATCTTTTCTTTTTTAAAAAGAAAATTAACAACAATAAAATGGTCAAAGCCACTGGCCAAAAAAAATCATTTTTTGCACTTTTATGAAAATAATAATGTGTAAGTGCAAATATTATTATTAAATTTATTAAGGAATGAATTTTCTTCCATATACCTCTTAAAAGCCTCAAACTAAGATTGTTAGAAGTGAGAGCTAAAGGCACAGTTAACAATGCTGCTAAAGTTCCAAAAAACACAAAAGGCCTGTTAAAAACATCTAGAACAAAATCTCTCATCACAAAGGAATGTTCAAATGCGATAAAAGCTAAAAAGTGACAACTAATATAAAAGAATGAAAATAGACCAAACATTCGGCGACAATTCATAACACTTTTAACCCCGTATAAACTCACTAAACTTGTAGAATATGATACGAACAAAAGGACTAAAGACCATATTCCTAGGTGCCTTAAAATGAATTCTTGCGGATTTGCCCCCAACTGTTGAACCTGAACTAAGTAAATCAATTCAATAATGGGGATCAAACAATGAATGAACAATATAACTTTTAACTTCAAATTATTTTACACAAACCCTATCTAAAAATATTTCGTTAGGCCATTTTTGGAAATTCTCTACCGAGATGGGTTAGTTTCCTTTCAATAACTCAGTTCCCATAAGACTGTTTCCTACGAAATTGGTTTAATTTCAATCGAACCCTTCTCCCCGTGAAATTGGGGGTTTGTATCATTCTCACAAAGCCATTTCTTTTCCACTCTGGCGAGTCTAAACTTTGTTGAATTCAACAAACACAGGAATGGACTTTGTAACTTTTCCTTTGATAGAACGGGGTGAAAATGCATAGGTCTATCATTATTTTTCGTAAAATTACCCTAGTTAAAGCAAAGGCGGAAAACCTAATGAAAACTAATCCATTACACTATAAAAATATAAATTTGTCATACCCTAAAAAAATAAGCGGCGCCCAGCGCCTGTTATAAAGAAAAATACTAATACCNNCTTATAGNANCCTACTTTTTTGTAGTGCTCTTTCATTTCCTTTGGGGAAATATATCCATCGTTGTTGGAATCCATTTTTACCTCAGTCAACCTTACTATTTGAAAAAGCAGCGAAACACAAAAATGTATAAAACACTATCCCTGAAATCAATAGTTTTTTCATAATTCTCTGCTCATCCACCTAGACTCGTAAAATCAATTGTAATATAAGGGAGATAAACATAAAAACTTTAGCTTATAGTTTCTTTTCAGATTTAGTGGTTAACCCTTAGTCTATATTTACTTATTAAATATGATCATCGGAGATTTTAATGCATAGATTCACTTTAAAAATTTATTTTGTNTTTGCTTTTCTGTTTTTTGGGTATGCACGATTATTTGCACAAGAATTCCCCACTATTGACAGAGTTCTTTACGTTAACGAATGTGTGAAAGAACAAGGTAATAGTTTAGATAGCTTATACAAATGTTCCTGTGTGATGGATTATNTTACACAAAATCTGTCTTACGCAGAATTTGATCATATGGANGCTTCTTCTCATGGTATCCAAACAACTGGTGAACGATCTGCTTTATGGAGAGATCCTAAAGGAATTCGTGATGGAATAAATAAATTAAAAAAAATTGAAATGGACGCGAAGATAAACTGTAACATTTTGGAGAAAAAACCGTGAATGATTTACCGTTTTGGACACAAATTTTAGTTCTTTTTCTACTGTTAATTCTTTCCGCTTTCTTTTCGATATCAGAAACGAGTCTTATGGCGGTGAATCGATATCGAATACGTCATTTAGCTGANAAAGGAAATAGGGGAGCCAAGCAAGTGTTGTCTTTGTTAAACAAAACAGACAAGCTTCTGGGAACCATACTACTGGGCAACAACGTAGTAAATGCTGCACTCACGGCCTTAGTNACGGCACTCGCTATAAAATCATTTGGTAACGACGACCAAGTTATTGCATTTGCAACTACTGTGGCCGCCTTGCTTCTAATTATTTTTGCAGAATTAATTCCCAAGATCAGTGGTGCTAACAAACCTGATGGCGTTGCAATGTTTGCTAGTTATATATTAATTGTTTTCGTTTGGATTTTACGACCGTTAGTTTTTACAATTAACCAAATAGTCTCAGGTATGCTTTCTCTAGCAAACTTAAAACTTAGAAGTTCAAAAGATGANGGNCTTACNACTCAAGAATTGCGTTCGGCTGTNCTGGAATCGGCAGGGTTTATTCCTCTCCATAACAGAAANATCCTGCTCAACATTTTAGACTTAGAAGANCTAACAGTCGATGATGTAATGGTGCCACACGGTAAAATAGAGTATCTAAACATAGAAGATGAAATTGAAATTTTAATTGAGCAAATTTCAACGTCCTTTCACAATAAGTTGCTCGTATGNCAGGGAGATTTAAACAAACCTCTTGGGATCCTCCATGNTAAAAGGGCAATTGGCTCTATTTTAAAAANTGAATTTAATGCAACTANGATAAAAGATTTAATTCAACCAATTCATTTCATCCCACTTGGAGCAAAATTATTTACTGAACTGAAAAGTTTTCAAAATAGAAGTGAAAACATGTCCGTGATTGTTGATGAGTATGGAGAAGTTCAAGGCATTGTTACTCCCCAAGACATTATTGAGGAGTTGGTTGGAGAGTTTAAAACTGACGATCCAAACTCAATAAGCCAAAAAATGATATGGGATACTTCTGGAGAAATTATTGTCGACGGCCTTACGCCATTAAGAGAGCTAAATAAAGAACTTGGTATAAATTTTCCGCTTGATGGCCCGAGAACTTTGAATGGATTACTGCTGGAAACTTTAGAAGACTTACCACAAACTAACTTGAGTTTGAAGATCAATGAAGTTACTGCAGAAATTTTGACTGTTCANGGTAGGCTAATTAAGCGCATACGATTAAAAAAATTCGAAAATAAGGATGCNAAGACATAATGCACTCTTTTAATGTTTTTTTTATAATNACTTTGTTANTTTACCCTATCNTGTTAAAACTTGGTTTTAAGGAAGTTTTAATGTGGTCAGAAAGGAAAGTAAGAACTGGCCCAATAATATTTTCTTCTTCCACATTCTTGTTTTTAGTGATTGCTGCCGTATACGGGATTCTTATTTTGCAAATAGGTTTTTCCAGCACGCACCAAGAGAGTAAAGCTTATTTATTCATCGAAGTTTTTAAATACAGCTTTTGGGTTTCGATTTTATACTCCCTCTGGATAACTGATTACATTGTCAAACTACTTCCTTATAGTTTAAGTTTTCTGCTGGGGTTAATTGGGTTTTTTGGTTCTTTTTCTATAAGCGGCAGTTACTCCCACTCAGCCGTATTATTTATTGTTATATCTATTGTTTTTATTTTGAAACTTTTAGTAAAAAAAACTAACTCTATTTTTGGGATTGGCGACCTGTGCTTTCTCCTTGCTCTTTCATTTTGGTTTAGCCCGTCTCAATTATTGTTTGTATTGACTATGTCATGTTTAAGTGTAGTAATTTTATTTATCACGCTCAATAATAAGCTTGGCTGGACAATGGAAAGCCCTATATCTTTTGGTCCTTTTCTAGCTGCATCAAGTCTTTTTACAATGTTCGGGATAATGCTTTTTTTATAATATGTGAGTAAAAAATTGAAACCAAGGATAGTTGTTTTGACTGGAGGAATTGGCTCAGGTAAGTCAAAAGCTGAGAGTTTATTTAAATCACTTGGGGTATTTACTATAGACGCCGATGAGGTAAGTAATAAGCTTCTGCAGAAAGGCGAAGTTGGCTACAAGAAGATAGTTCAACGATTTGGAAAGGAAATATTAAACGGATCTGGTGACCTTGATCGATTAAAAATTCGCGAACTAATCTTTACAAATACAAAAAAAAAGGTCGAAATTGAAAGCATACTTCACCCTGAAATCCAGAAAACTATGGAAAGAGATCTTGTCAAAGCTACTTCCCCATATTGTATAAAAACGATTCCTCTATGGTACGAAGTATACGGACTAAAAAGACCAGAACAGATATGGAAGATAATTGTCATTGAAACC
>NYVY01000013.1 GCA_002684875.1 Pseudomonadota bacterium | reverse complement strand
TTACAAAACCGCCTGCGCACGCTTTACGCCCAGTAATTCCGATTAACGCTTGCACCCTACGTATTACCGCGGCTGCTGGCACGTAGTTAGCCGGTGCTTATTCTTCAGGTACCGTCAGCTATTTGAGATATTATCCCAAACCATTTCTTCCCTGATAAAAGTGCTTTACAACCCGAAAGCCTTCATCGCACACGCGGCATTGCTGGATCAGGCTTTCGCCCATTGTCCAAGATTCCCCACTGCTGCCTCCCGTAGGAGTCTGGGCCGTGTCGCAGTCCCAGTGTGGCTGATCGTCCTCTCAGACCAGCTACTGATCGCAGTCTTGGTAGGCCGTTACCCCACCAACAAACTAATCAGCCATCGGCCACTCCAATAGCGAGAGGTCCGAAGATCCCCCCCTTTCACCCGAAGGTCGTATGCGGTATTAATTCGGCTTTCGCCGAGCTATCCCCCACTAATGGGCATGTTCCGATGTATTACTCACCCGTTTGCCACTCGCCGGCGCTCCGAAGAGCCCGCTGCCGTTCGACTTGCATGTGTAAGGCATGCCGCTAGCGTTTAATCTGAGCCAGGATCAAACTCTTCAGTTCGATCTATTTGTTTCCTATGCTCAAAGATTTGACTGTAAATAATTACATTCAAGTGAGACAAAGGATGTTTTTGTGCAAATCATCCAAATGCCCACACTTATCGGCTGTTAATTTTTAAAGAACATTTGTACTGCGGAACCATTAAGGTTATTCCTCATTTGATCTTATGTCAATTGTTTTATCACAACTCATTAATAGTTTTTTTAATGCTAGTCCTGGGCTCTTATTTTTCATTAACAACTCACCTATTAAATAACTTGTAACACCAATTTTTTCCAAATATTCTACTTCGGCCTTTCCGTTTATTCCACTCTCAGACACCACCAATTTGTCAGTTGGAACTTCTTTCAGCAACCTTTCAGTTGTCGCTATGTCAACATTGAAATCGTTCAAGTTTCTGTTGTTTATTCCTACTAGTTTTGACTTGCAATTTAGAACCTTAATTAAATCTTGTTCGTTATGAACCTCAAGAAGACAATCCATGCCGTATGTTTTGGCTTGACTTTCTAGCTCTATTAGTTTGTTCTGACTTAATGCCGACGCGATCAAGAGAATGCAATCCGACCCAATAGCAAAACTTTCAGCTACTTGTATGGGATCAATAATGAAGTCCTTCCTCAAAACAGGTAGCCGAACCTTGTTTCTTGCAAGTGCCAGATTTTCAAGACTACCCATAAAAAATTTTTTATCAGTCAACACTGAAATGCATGCGGCTCCATTACTTTCATATGAAATCGAAATCTCTTCAACATCAAAGTCAGCTTTAAATTGGCCATTGCTCGGACTAGCCTTTTTGATTTCAGCTATGACAGCTAACTTTTTTTGAGTCCTGAAATTAAATAAAATTTTTTCGAACCCCCTACGCTTGAAACCATGACCAATTTTCTCTAAATTCGACAGGCTATTATTTTTTTTTAAGGAGCTTACTTCCGATGCCTTTTCACTCAGTATTTTTTCTAGAATTTGACTCATTTTTGATTTGAACCTATTGCCGTCGTAGTAACTATGTATTTCTCCAATGCCTGTATGGCTTTTCCGTTTTTTATAGTTTCTTCAGCTTGATGAAACCCTTCCGAAATAGAATTAGATTTTCCAGCGACATAGAGTGCAGCACCAGCATTTAATGCTATGAATTTACCCTCTACACTTCTACTATCTTCCAGACCCATTAACACCTTTCGTTTACTACCCTCAACATCAGATACTTCGAGAAAATCTATGTAATCAACTTTATCTTCAACCGATAAACCACAATCGGACGGACTAAAAAAGCCAGTAATAATTTTTCCGTTTTTAAGCTCTGCATAATAAGTTTTTCCAAAAACATTCAACTCATCCAAACCATTCTCTCCGCAAACTGCAAGAACGTGAGTTGACCCTAACTCTCTAAGAACCTCAGCAATTGGTTTTAAAAGGTCTTTACTGTAAACTCCCACGAGCTGTCTTTTTGCTCCCGCTGGGTTTGTTAAAGGCCCCAACAAGTTAAATATGGTTCTTGTACCGAGCGATTTACGAATAGGAGCGACGTTTTTCATTGCGGGGTGATAGTTTGGCGCAAACATAAACCCTATCCCAGTTTTTTCTATAGATTTTAAAACCTGAGGAGGTGTTAAGTTGATATTAGCACCAAGTCCCTCGAGCAAGTCTGCACTGCCAGTTGATGAAGAAACAGCTCTGCCCCCATGCTTTGCAACCTTCCCCCCAGCTCCTGACACCACAAACATTGCACCAGTTGAAATATTAAATGTCTTCAATCCATCACCACCAGTCCCACATAAATCGACGATATCGTCCTGAAATTCATCTGAACACTCAACTGTTTTAACAAGAGAACGCATAACTTTGGCAGCTCCAGCTATTTCGTTCACTGACTCTCCCTTTATTTTTAAAGCGACCAAAATAGCAGCTGTCAATGCGCTATTTAACTCACCCACCATAATTTTTTTTATTATGGCTTTCGACTCAGTCTCTTCTAAGTTACTTCCTAAAACCAACTTTTCTAAAATGACATTCGCATTATCATCTGATGACACACCAGAAACACTCATTTAATCTCCAAAAAGTTCTTTAAAATATCATGTCCATATTTTGTTAGTATAGCTTCNGGATGAAATTGAACTCCATAGAATGGNTANTTTTCAATTTTTATCGCCATAATCTCACGATCATTTGNTCTNGCATTGACTNTAATATTCTTTGGAAGATTTNCATCTAACAATGCNAGAGAATGATATCTAGTTACTTNATANGGGGACGGTATGCCTTCAAAAAGNCCCTTTCCATTNTGAGTAATTTCTGAAACTTTTCCGTGCATGATCCTTTTAGCTGACGAAACCTCCCCACCAAAAACNTGGCCTATCGTCTGATGACCTAANCAGACGCCGAGAATAGGAATTGGNTCAACCATTTTTGAGACCTGACTTATCAGTTCTAAAGATATTCCAGCATCATTGGGGCGTCCAGGCCCAGGGGAAAGCAAGATTCTATCAGGNGCCATTTTANAAGCAGGGCTTAAGATTTCATTAATGGAACAACAATCGTTTCGAATAGTTAAAACTTCAGCCCCTAGTTGACCTAAATATTGAACGAGGTTGTATGTAAAAGAATCATAATTATCAATTACTGTAATTTTCATTTCGCTATCCTGAAGCTTTTTTTATTTCTAGCTTTTCAGCGGCGTTTATTACCGCAGAAGCTTTCGCTTCAGTTTCTTCCCACTCTTTTTCTGGTACCGAATCAAATACTATGCCAGCGCCTGCNTGTACGCTCAACAATCCATCTTTTAATATCCCTGTACGAATTGCAATCGCNANGTCCATTTCTTTTGCAAAAGAAATATAACCACATGCCCCTCCATATAGGCCTCTTCTCTCAGGCTCTAATTCTTCAATAATTTCCAATGCTCTTATTTTTGGAGCACCACTTAAAGTCCCAGCAGGGAATGTAGCCTTCAATACATCCATAAAACTTAAATCATCCCNTAAATGTCCCTCAACTTCAGAAACTAAATGCATTACATGAGANTACTTCTCAACTATCATCTGTTCGGAAACAGTNACCGNACCAGTTTTTGATATCTTTCCAACATCGTTTCTTGCTAGATCAATTAACATNACGTGTTCTGCNAACTCTTTTGGGTCATTTCGTAGTTCCTTCTCTAACTCACTGTCCTCTTTTTCTGTTTTTCCTCGAGGTCGAGTACCAGCTATAGGTCTAATGGTGATTCGATTGAAAGAATTTCCAGAGGACATTGAGCTATCTTGTCTNACTAAAATCTCTGGAGACGCTCCAACAACTTGAAAATCCCCGAGGTTGTAAAAATACATATACGGAGACGGATTAATATTTCGAAGAGACCTGTACAGAGATAAAGCGCTACCAAAAAAAGGTTTCTCTAACACTTGACCCAGAACGACCTGCATTACATCCCCACTAACAATATACTCTTTTGCTTTCAAAACTGACCCTTCAAAATCCTCCTTTGCAAAACGTCTCTTCATTTCTGAAGCAGTACAGCCACCCATCTTAGGAATTTTAAGAGGTTGGTTNATTGCCGCGGTAATCTCCATCAACTTAGTTTGAGCGATACTAAANGAGTTTTTTTCTNCAGGGTTCGCATAAACGATNAGAGTAATTTCCCCTGTGTGATTGTCAAATACNACNACCTCGTCAGTTTGCANAAGTAATATATCAGGTATCTCCAAATTGTCATCTTTAACTCGAAGNCTANCCTCTAACTTCGGTTCAATTAACCGAACTACGTCATAGCCAAAATATCCCGCTAGACCACCACAGAATCTTGGTANGCTGTGTACCTCGGGTGATGGATTAAATTTAGATATTAACTCCTCTATAAAATCAAGTGGAGCGCACTCAATGGATTCTTCTAATTCTCCGCTTTTAAGAACCGATACNGTATTATGACGAACTTCTATTCTTTTTTTTGCNGGTAATCCTATAAAAGAATACCGTCCAAAACGCTCCCCTCCCAAAACNGATTCTAAAAGAAAACTATTTGGTGCATCAGCAACTTTTAAATAAACAGANAGAGGAGTTTCCAAATCGCCTAAATACTTTGACGTCACTGGTACAAGGTTATATCCCTCTTCAGCTCGCTTTAAAAACTTTTTCTCGTCNATATTGTNCNCCATNTTTAGGAGTCTAGTTCTTTTCTCATCTNGCGAACGATATTGGTATAACTCAAAAAATCATTTTTGTCCCTGTTANTAAAAATTCCAGAACCGACTACAAACATATCAACACCCTNCAGAGCAAGAGTTCGAATNTTTTCCAATTTGACCCCNCCGTCGATTTCAAGCCTTATTTTTTTTTTCCTNNTNGCCATTTCAAAAGCATCAATTTTTNACCTTACTTCTTTGACTTTTTCTANGGAATTCTCTANTAGNGGCTGCCCCCCAAAACCTGGGTTTACNGACATTACCAAAACAAAATCTATATCNTTCATGACCCAATCCAGATAGCTTAAGGGAGTTGCCGGGTTAAAAACTATTCCAGCTTCACAACCCTTGCCTCGAATTAAACTCAANCTTCTAGACAAATGGTAGACCGACTCTGGATGTATAGAAATCATATTTGCTCCNGCCTCNGCAAAATTTACAATAAGGTCATCCACTCCCTCCGTCATCAAATGAACATCGATCGGTAAATCAACGTGAGGCCGAATCGCTTTGCAAATGCATGGTCCAAATGTTAAATTTGGTACAAAATGATTATCCATTACATCAAAGTGAATGAAATCTACACCACTTTTTTCAAGTGCCGTAACTTCCTCGCCCAAACGGGCGAAATCTGCGGAGAGAATACTGGGTCCTATCAATTTAGTGTTTTTTCTATCTTTCATAGCATTATTTTATCTACTTTTTTCTAAATCACTTACCCCTCATGGTCCACCAAACTACAAATCCAACGATTAAGACTGCCAGAAGTGCTTCAAAGAGAATAATTGCCATTTCCACTTCACCAAAGAGAGTAAGTATGCATTTTACATTTAAAGTGGTTTCTTTGCTAACAGTTATAGTAGTTTTGGAAAGTTGTTCGTATAAGAAAGATATTGACCAGTTAAGCAAACAAGAACTACCTAGACAACAATCAGAGAATATTTACCGAGAAAAAAAATTGGAGAATGAACATGACTATGAAAATATTAGAGGCCGTGTTGATTTAAAAAATGTTCTGATTTGGAATAGTCAGGATTTTAAATCGGCGTTTTTGGCATGGGAAAGAAATTGTCTATCTCCTTCGATACCTCTGGAATACTTTATAAAATGCAAAGAAAGCAATTACGTAAATCCTTCAAATTTTAATCAAATTAAACAATTCTTTGAGACAGAATTTAATGCTTATCTTCTCTCTGAAAAACCTGGGTTATTAACGGCTTATTACGAACCAATATTGCTTGGTTCACGAAAGAGAACTAATGTATACAAATTCCCTATCTATAAAAAACCTAAAGACCCACTTACATTGAAGATTTCAGAAAAATTACACTCTAGAAAAAAACTGAAAAATGGAAAAATAACAAACCAATATCCAACCAGAAAAAAACTAATAGAGGAGCAGTTGTTACACGGTTTAGAGCTAGTTTTTCTTGCCGATTCAGTAGATAACTTTTTTCTTCATATCCAGGGTTCGGGTACTATTCTTCTTCCAGATGGAGAGAAAATTAGGGTAGGCTATGCTGGTTCTAACGGCCATCCTTACAAATCTATTGGTAAATGGTTAGCCGACAGAGGGGAGATGCCTCTTTCTTCAACAAGCATGCAAAATATAAAAAAGTGGGTTAGCGACAACCCAAGTCAACAGGAAAAATTGTTCAATCAAAACCCAAGGTTTATATTTTTTAAAGAAAACACAAGGCCCATAAGGAACTCAGAAGGGCCGATTGGAACCTTAGGCATACCTTTAACCGCAAACCACTCGATTGCAGTTGACCCCAAATTTGTCAAACTTGGTACCCCTTTGCTGGTCATTAAAAACAATATTGATAACCCAGGGGGTTATTTCATGATTGCTCAGGATACGGGAAACGCGATAAAAGGTCCCAACAGAGGCGACTTGTTTCTTGGTACTGGACCTGAAGCAGGGAAAATTGCAGGTAGAACAAAGTTTAAAGGGAAGTTTATCGTTCTTGTCCCGAAATAGTTTGTAATTTGTCTTTGAGTGCCTCCAAAGGAATTGCTCCCCTTAATCGTTCTCCATTGGATAAAAAAACAGTTGGAGTGGCTTCAATTCCTAACTTTCTTCCTAAGGCAACCACCTCCTTTTGTTGGTCAAAATCACAATTTAAATCCGAACTTTTCTTAGGGCGCTCGCCCTGTAACATCAATTTATCCCATACTGATGATGGGTCAGAGGAGCACCAAACATCCTTGGAAATCTCAATGGATTCATTACCCAAGATAGGGTATAAAAATGTGTAAACTTTTAGATTTTTAATTTCACTCAAAGTCTTGCGAAATTTTCTACAATAGCCACAGTTAGGGTCCTCAAAAACGGCAAGTTCTAATGGTTCATCGTTCCCATCTACATTAAACTCAGTAGTAATTGCAAGATCAACAGGCAAAGTGGAAAAATCAATAGATAAAATCTTATTTTTTTTCAACTCTGTCAAATTTTTTCCATCACTAAGTCTGATTAGCTGGCCTTCCAATAAAACATGAGTACCTTCCGAATCAACATAAACTAATTCATTTCCAATTCTTACTTCTAAAAGATTCTTAACTGGTGTTCCTGAAACCGATACCACCTTGTATTTACCATCCAACCAAAGTTCAACAGCTGCTTTTATTTCATTCCTCTGCTTATCAGAGAAAAGCAATTCATCGGCAAAAATACTTGCCGGCAAAACAAAAAGACATATTGCTATCGAAAAGAAAGTAGTCAGGCATTTTTTCATATTTTTCCTCATAACTCAAAACTCCGATGTTGCAAAATTTACAATCTTCCTTTTCAGAAAATCAGAATGATTTACAAAATTTACGCCATAACTTCTAAAAAAATTTACCGAAGGACGATCAATTGCAAAGCTATACTTTATCGTGTCTATCAGTGCCTGTGTAGTCCTGATTCTAAATGAACGGTTGCGGGAATAAGCTTTCAGAACTTTAGGATGTCCAGGGTCGAAAGAAACGCTGGAAAGTTCTTTAAAAGATTCTAATTCTCGGGAAAACGCAATGATGTCAAAGAATCCCATATTCAAACCCAATCCAGCCAAAGGATGAACTGTATGAGCAGCATCACCCAGCAAAATCACTCGGCTCTGAGTATACCTACCTACCGAAATCATCGTCAAAGGAGCTGCCATGGGAATTGAATCTAACTCGAGTTTTGAAGCTATGTTACGTCCCAAAATCTCTACGAGACCATCCTCAATGAGTGCTCCTTGAGACTCTAACAGCCTTTCTGCTTTCCTCTCATCTTGCGACCACACCATTGACACTTTCCCGTGAGATATGGGTAAAAGAGCTAAAACTTCATCCTTAAAAAACCACTGTCTGGCTATACATGGTGCAAGTCTACTATTGAATTTTGCTACAACTGCTTTTTGATGATAGTTTTTTAGCCCCCACGGTATTTGTAACTTCTGTCTACAATGTGAATTTGAGCCGTCAGCAATGACTAATAACTTTGTTTCCAGAAAGTTTTTTGTTCTCTTTTCTTTTGACCTAAATTTAATTCGACAGATATCATCTTTTGGTTCATAGGTTATCTCCTCACAAAACCCATCTAATTTTTTTATACCATCATTTTGTGAAACTTTTTTTTCAAGAAGAGCCTGTAACTTTTTGTGATTAACAATTTTTGCTAAAATTTTTTCGTTCGTACCCTTGCAGTCAAGATTCAAAGTACTATCGTTTGAATGAATTTCCATTTTTACTACATCTTCACCCAATGCTAATATCTCTTTTTCCAAACCACATTCAGTAAGTAATTTAATACTCGCTGGGGATACTGCGTAGAAGAGACCGTCACTCATTAATTCCTTGGCAGAACCTGTCTTGTTGATAATACAAACAGTAAAACCCAATTTTTTGAGTATCAAAGCCGTTGTTAGCCCAGTAATCCCACCTCCCACAATACAAATTGCTGTTTTAATTGTCATGTTTTGTCTTTTTTAGTCATCTGGTCACTGTTTCGGGCCTCAAGTAAACCAATATCTTTCCGGTAATACTTTCCTTTAAAATTAATCCTCGAAATAGCTTTGTAGACCATATTTCTTGCCGAAACCTTATCTGGACCTAATCCTGAAACAGAAATAACCCTACCCCCATTTGTTACAAGACCGTTAACATTTAATTCTGTTCCACTATGAAAAACTTTCAAGTAATCATTTTCTTTCAATTCATCTTGAATCGTCACTAACTCTCCACTATTATAATTCCCAGGATAGCCAGCGGATGATGCCATAACAGTCAAACCAGGCTTTTTGTCCCAGAAATTATCCTTTGTTTGTATTAAAGATGCTGTATCAAATACACCTATGCTTTCAAATACCGGTCCCAGATCGCCTCTAATCAATAGCATCAACAATTGAGTTTCNGGATCACCCAACCGACAATTGAATTCTAAAACATTNGCTGTTCCATNCTTGTCAACCATCAATCCGCAGTAAAGAAACCCGTTGTAAAGATGACCAGATTTTTCCATTCCCTTCAAANCAGGAAAAATAATTTNATCTTCGAATTTTTTTAACATTGCATCCGATATAAAGTCCAAGGGAAAGTGNNCTCCCATCCCCCCCGTATTCGGACCAACCCCACCGTCANCCAAATTTTTGTAATCTTGACAAACNGGAAANCTTATAATTTTTTTTCCATCCGTAAGNACTATCAGACTNATCTCGAACCCTGANACAAACTCCTCAANGACNACCTTCTTTCCTGCCAAGCCTAACATACCATCAATCATTAGCCGACTAAGAATACTTTGNCCTTCAGACAANCTTTTTACAATAAAAACTCCTTTCCCACCAGCCAATCCGTCGGCTTTGATAACCAAAGGAAACTCTCTACTTTTCAAATAATCAATCGCTTTTTCATAAGAAACAAAAATCTCAAAACCAGCAGTTTTTATTNAGTTCTCCNTCATGAAAAGTTTTGAGAATGCCTTTGAACCTTCAAGTTGCGCAGCCGCTTTTGATGGCCCTATGACGGGCATCTTTTTACTTCGCAAAAAATCAACTAACCCAGTCACTAAAAAAGCCTCTGGNCCGATAATTGTTAGATCGACATTATTTGCCTTTATGGCCTCTAGCACTAGCTCATTAGTAATTTTTTTTGTTGTTCTTAACCTTTTTATATTCGGATCCAAATCTATTCCTGCATTTCCAGGNAGTACAAACGTAGCCTGNACTGAAGAAGATTCAGACANCCGCCATGCTAGAGCATGTTCTCTNCCACCTGACCCAATTATTAAAANTCTCAAATGTTTCTCACTATNTTANTCCTCGATATTAACGTAGACATTTTGAACNTCGTCAAGAGATTCAAGTACATACTTTAATTTGTGAACACTTTCCAANTTNTCTGACTGAATTANTAATAGCTCTTTAGGAAGCATCAAAACCTCATCTAANACAATCNGATATCCTTTTTCTAACAAGTTTTTCTTNATNTCTAAGTAAGATTCTGGGTCTCCCAGAACTTCGATACCTTTATCACCTATTAAATTNATNTCGTTNACTCCAAGCTCGATTAAGAGTTCAATAAGTTCNTCTTCTTTCTCATGAGATTCATCTAGAAAAAACTGAGAACAAAACCTAAATAAATACNACACTGAACCATCNGTACCNAGATTACCACCGTTTTTATTAAAAACGTGCCTAACTTCTGCAACTGTCCTCATTTTATTATCAGTTAAACAATCGACTAAAAAGGCTACTCCATGNGGTCCATAACCTTCATAGCGGATTTCTTCGTATACAATTCCATCGAGTTGNCCAGTGCCCCTTTTAATGGCATCTCTAACTTTTTCTTTTGGAAGATTAGCTTCTTTAGCCTTATCAACAGCAAGTCTTAACCTTGGATTTGTGGCAACATCTTCCCCTCCTATTTTTGCAGCAACNGTGACTTCTTTAATTAATTTCCCAAAAGTTTTTCCTTTTCGTTCATCTTGACGATTTTTTCTGTGTTGAATATTCGCCCACTTAGAGTGCCCAGCCATGATTAATGTCCTTTTATTACAAAAAAAACGTAAACAATTTAAAATAAAGAGATTAAGTTGTTTATATTAAGTTATATAAACCATAAAAATATAAAAAAGGAGAAGATCTTGGAATTTTGTGCTGAAATCACTAAAACTGGATCGCCAGAGGTTATAGAATTTAGAGAATTTACAAAAACNCCGCCAGGACCAGGNGAAGTCCTGATAAGACACCAAGCTATAGGTGTTAACTACATTGATNTTTACTACAGAAATGGTCTTTATCCACAAGCAACTTTACCAGGNAAACTTGGGCACGAAGCAGCTGGCTTTGTTGAGGAAATTGGNCAAGGCGTAAAAAATTTAAAAACGGGTGATAGGGTAGCATATGTCTCAGCTGCNCCNGGTGCNTATAGTACGAGTAGAATATTACCNGCAAACCTTGTTGTAAAAATTCCCAAAGAATTAGATTTTGANNTTGCTGCAGCCATGATGCTCAANGGAATGACGGTNAGCTATCTTTTTAAAAGAACTGCAAACTTNCAACCTTTTCACTCGGTNCTTTTTCATGCCGCAGCTGGNGGTACNGGGCTCATTGCGATGCAATGGGCAAGAATACTAGGTGTTGAAATAATTGGAACTATTGGAAGTGAAGAAAAAAGATCTCTAGCTCAAGATCATGGCGCCACCTACACCATCAATTACGCAAGAGAAAATTTTGTCGAAAAAACAAGAGAGATTACCAATGGAAAGGGAGTGGACGTGGTTTTTGATTCCGTGGGAGCAACTACCTTTTACCAATCCCTTCAGTCTTTAAAAAAATACGGGTTACTCGTGTCCTACGGAAACGCTTCTGGGAAAATCTCAGCATTTGACTTAGGCTTATTAAACGGGCATTTGTTTATAACCCGACCCACATTATGGTCCTATATCGCAACTCGTGAAGAATTAGAAGTTACATTCGGCGAACTCCTCCAAATGGTGTTGCTCAAAAAAATCCGGATTCCTGTTCACAACAAAGCTTCGCTTCGTGAAGTTGCGGATATTCATAAACAACTTGAAGAAAGACGAACAACTGGGTGTTCTATCCTGACCCCCTAAAAAGAAAACCAACCGAAAGGTTTTTCCAAAGTACGAAACGACTCTTTGAAAAAAACGAATACAAATCGCTTCAAAGATCAGTGGTCGGTATCATAGGAGTTGGAGGGGTTGGTTCTTGGGCATCTTCTGCTCTAGCGCGATGCGGTGTAAAGAAGCTTGTTTTGATCGACAATGACATAGTTGTAGAATCGAATATCAACCGACAATGTCAAGCCAATTACAATAATTTAGGTAAAGCTAAAGTTCTTGCAATGAAACAAATTTTAAAAGAGATCAATCCAAGCATTATTGTCACCACAATTGAGGAGGAATTTACTTTTTTTAATGCCAAAGAAATCATTGGAAATGAAAAAGTAGACTTTTGGATTGATGCATGTGATTCCGTTCAAGCTAAAATTGAGCTTATTGAAAGCTTAAAATTAGCACTAACACCTTTTGTCATTTGTGGAGCAGCTGGAGGAAAATCTAATCCTTCAAAAATTTGCTATACAGATTTAGAAAAGACAACGAACGATCCCCTTCTTGCTAAATTACGCTACGATTTGAGACGAAAAAAGGGATTTCCAAGAAAAGGGAAAATGAAGGTACCTTGCATTTCTTCTTCAGAATTCAATAAAAAAAAATCTGTAGGACGTCTGTCTTGCGCAGGCTATGGTTCTATTGTAACTGTCACTGCATCAATGGGTCTTCTTGCAGCATCGAAAGCAATTGAAAAAATTACAGTATCAAAGTCGTAATAAATCTTCATTAAAATATTAAATATCCTTAATTAGAAATAATCATCTGGTAAGACTTGAAAACGCATACATTTTGGCAACGTAAACACCTCTGTTTTATAATGACGTATACTATTAAAGACAGGCCAAGTAGCTCAGTCGGTAGAGCAGAGGACTGAAAATCCTTGTGTCGGTGGTTCGATTCCGCCCTTGGCCACCAAATTATAAATACTATGACATCAAAGAAACTAAATCTCGGTTGCGGGGATAAGCTCATTAACGGTTACATTAACGTGGACTTGGTTACTGAGCGGGCAGGCGTTACACCAGATGTGAATTGTGATATTAGAAAATTGACGGTTTTTGACACTGACTATGCTGACGAAATACTAGCTGTGCACGTTATAGAACATTTTTGGCGATGGGAGGTTGAGGATATTTTGGCTGAATGGGTACGAGTACTGAAACCTAACGGTAAACTAATTCTTGAGTGTCCAAACTTAATCTCAGCATGCGAAGAGTTTTTAAAAGATCCAGAAGCAGGTTCTTCGCCAAACCAAAAAGGACAAAAAACGATGTGGGTATTCTACGGCGACCCTCGATGGAGAGACCCTTTAATGGTGCATAGATGGGGCTACACGCCAAAAAGTCTCGCAACAATCATGAACGCAGCGGGGCTATCTCAGTTAAAACAGGAGCCTGCTCAATTCAAATTAAGGGAACCAAGAGACATGCGGATTACGGGGGTAAAACCCGTAAACTAGAATAGTCCGACCACTTTACCCGCTTTATCAACATCAATTTTCTCGGCGCTAGGAATTTTAGGTAAACCTGGCATAGTCATTATCTCACCACAAACCACCACTATAAACTCTGCACCAGCGGCGAGTCTAACTTCGCGTATGTTGACAGTATGACCAGTAGGCGCTCCTCTAACAGTGGCGTCTGTTGAAAAGGAAGATTGAGTCTTAGCAATACAAATAGGATATTTTCCAAACCCAGCTTCCTCCCAATCAATTAGCTGTTTTTTTATCTTAGCCGAAGCGGTCACGTCCGAGGCACCATATATCTTTTTAGCGACCTTATTAACTTTTTCCAACAAGCTATCGTTATCTTCGTAAACGAAACTTGGGCCACTAGAACCCTCTACTAATCGAATTACTTCATTCGCCAGTTCCTCAGCCCCTTCTCCTCCCTTTGCCCAGTGTTCAGCCAGAACCACCACCACTCCAAGCTTTTCCATTCTCTCTTTGATTAAATCGATTTCTTTATCGGTATCAAAAGTAAATCGGTTGATGGAAACTATGCACGGTAAATCATAATTTTCTGTGACATTTTTTACATGTCTTTCTAAATTAACTAGCCCTTTTTTCAAAGCCTCACAATTTTCCGTGTTTAGTTCTTTTACATCAATTCCCCCATGATACTTGAGTGCCCGGACGGTTGCGACTACTACAGCAACCTTGGGTTTTAAACCTGTCTTACGGCATTTAATGTCGATAAACTTTTCCGCTCCCAGGTCAGCACCGAATCCAGCTTCAGTGACGACATAATCAGCTAACTTGAGGGCACTCTTTGTGGCTATAACAGAATTACAGCCGTGCGCGATATTGGCGAAAGGTCCTCCATGAACAAAGGCAGGATTGTTCTCCAGAGTTTGAACAATATTTGGCTGCAGTGCATCTTTCAAAAGTACTGTCATTGCTCCATGCGCATTCAAATCGCCAGCTCTAACCAAATCCCCATCACGAGTAGTACCAATAACTATTTGCCCCAAACGATTTTTTAAATCTTCAACCGACTCTGCTAAACAAAATATTGCCATAACCTCAGAAGCAACAACAATATCAAATCCATCTTGTCGAGTATAGCCATTCCCAGGACCCCCAAGGCCAACAGCAACGTCTCTAAGGGCTCTATCATTCATATCAACAACTCTTTTCCAAGTAACTCTTCTAGAGTCAATTCCAAGCTTATTGCCATGGTGAATATGATTATCAATCATGGCCGCCAACAAGTTGTTGGCAAGCGCAATTGCCGAGAAATCTCCCGTGAAGTGAAGATTTATATCTTCCATAGGTACTATTTGTGCAAACCCTCCACCAGCTGCTCCACCTTTCACACCAAAAACGGGGCCAAGTGATGGCTCTCTCAAACAGATAAGTGTTTTTTTTCCAATCCGATTTAATCCGTCGCCAAGCCCTACTGTCGTAGTTGTTTTTCCTTCACCAGCAGGGGTTGGGCTTATAGCAGTGACTAAGATTAAGTGTCCGTCTGATTTACCTTCCAAAGTATTTAGAAAACTAAGCGAAACCTTTGCCTTGTTATGACCATACGGAATAATGCAGTCTTCTGGTATACCAGCAGAATTGGCAATTTCTGAAATTTTTTTTATGTTTGCCTTCTGTGCAATCTCGATATCACTAGGCATTAGCATACTCCTTAGTTTAATTAATTTTCAAAATAACTTGTTTAACATAGTCGAACGTCTCTTGTTCGCCCTTTTCTACAACTGCCCCAAGTTCTTTGATTTGGTCTATCTTTTTCGACGCAAATTCCCTATCTTTTAAACTTGAAACGTTAACATAAACATTTAACTCGGCACTTCTAAATGCTGCTCTAGCAGCCAAAACAGCGACACCTGCATCAGAAATAATGTTTACATTGCCAACCTTAGCAATTTCTTTGCAAAGTGGTATGACCTTGGCCGTAAGCATTGCGCATTCCATAGGAGCATTTATAGCATCTTTCAACGATTCTTGGATTTTTTCCGTTCGTACTGCTCTTTCGTCGGCACTATCTTTAGGTAGACCATAAGCGGCCATCACTTGGCCAAAAGCTTCAACGTCTTTTTCGATGGCTTCTTCCAGCAAAAGTCTGAGCGCCTCCGAGTCAACAAGTAATTTTTTTACCTCCTTCTCAACACTTTCGTATTTTTTTTTTCCAACCGTGAGATTAGCGACCATACTAACCAACGCAGCTCCCATCGACCCCATTAAAGCGGCCACGCTACCACCGCCAGGTGTCGGTGCTTCGGAAGCAAGTTTTTCTAAAAAATCATTTACTGGATATTTGGTCATTATTAAAGCATCTCCTTTGCTGTTGCGTAGATTTCCTCGACATCAAAGACCGTATTGTTGGATAAAAATAGTCTTTTTATACACTCTCTGTGAACTTTGAGTTTTAGCCCGCCAAAACCAATAGCTCCAAAGGTTTTTTTACCGTTACGGTCTTTTGCCTTATCGTTCATCTCTACTCCAGATATTCCAAGAGGAGGCATAGCATTCGCATCGCACAATACTTCTAATGTTTCACTAGAAACCCAGTCTGTTTCCTCAAGAAGAACAACTCCGCTCGCACCAGTTGCCATCACTACAGAAGCATCAGCTATAGCTTTCACCCTTTCATCTCGAGTTGCGCCTGCTAAAGCATCACAATCACACCCAAACCTTTGGTTAATTTCTTCAACAGTTTTCTTTGCTTTTTCTAAACTTCTCGAAGTAATGAATACGGTCGCTCCTTCTTTGGATAACAACGCAGCAGCTCTCTGTCCAACAGGACCAGTCCCACCTAGAATTACTGCCTTTTTACTACTTAAGTCACATGTACTGGCGATGTTCGCAACAGCTGCGGCTGCAGTAGTGTTTGCCCCGTTTGAATCTAACATGACGGAAACTCTAAAATTGGAAAAAAATCGTTTTTTAATAGCATCAAAAACTGACTGTCCAGCAGCAAGTGAGCTACCGCCAACGAAAATTCCTGTATACATTTTATCTTTCGGAGGGCGGGTGTAAATGCAACCGTCGACCATGGCAGAAACATTTTCAGAATTAACTTTTGCGACCCCCGTCACGTGGTCGGCTCCACCGTCATACGCTACCACACTATCAAAAACGCTAGGAACGTCATCCGTATCAAACTGATAAAGGAGTTTTTTTACCATTTTCAAACAACTAAGTGCTGCGGACTACCAGAGGTAAACAAATCAACGTTATCTATAAGTTGGTCCGCTAAAAATTGCTGTGCTTCATTCGAGGCCCAAGCTACATGGGGTGTAAGAATAAAATTTGGTAAATTCAAATCTAACAGTAAATTACCGTCTTTTGGAGGCTCATTTGTCAGAACATCAAACCCTGCCCCTCCAATTAATCCTTCCTTTAAGGCTTGAGCTAAATCTTTTTCGTTAACGAGACCTCCGCGAGCGGTGTTAATTAGAATGGCCGTGTCCTTCATTTTCTTAAACTGCTCCAGACCAATAAAACCTCTGGAGTTTTCAGTAAGGGGGCAATGAAGAGATATTACGTCTGATTCACTAAGCACTTTATCAGGATCAGTAAATTTAACATCTTGTGACTTCGGCGGTGGGTGATCAGCAAATAGAACATTCATTCCAAACCCTTTAGCTATCTTGGCTGTACCCTGGCCTAATACGCCTTCCCCAAAAATTCCGATGGTGCTGTCTCGAAGGTCCCTAATTGGATAATCAAAAAAACAAAATTGGTCATGTTTCTGCCAGCGACCATTTAAAACATCGTTTCTATAAGCTATAAGGTTCCTTCTAAGCGCTAATATGAGAGAGAAAGTATGTTCGGGAACTGTATTCACGGCGTAGTTACGAATGTTAGCCACCGATATACCCTTGTCACGACAGCAGTCTATGTCAATAACATCGTAACCAGTGGCAGCGACTGCTATGAGCTTCAGATCGGGAAGTTCATCCAATACATTCTTTCTGATTGGTACTTTGTTAGTTAAGGCTATGGTTGCACCACGAAGACGATCCAAAGTTTGGTTCTCTCCAGAAGTTTGATCAAATTCTTCCCAAGTATGCTCAAAATTAGGTCTACGGACCGATGCATTTAAGGATGCTCTGTCTAAAAATACTACTTTTTTCATATCTTCACCAAACTAGTAGTCATCGAACTAATAAACCAGGAGGTGGTTCATTGTTCCTCCAAAACTCTTGGGCCGCAGCTACTCCACTACCTGGCGTAACATTGATTCCATTATCGAGCATTGCCATTTCTGCCCCCGAAATTCCAGCACAAAGATGAACCTCGTTCATATCTCCCAAATGGCCTATTCTGAATAGCTTTCCTGCAACTTTTGACAACCCCGCACCTAGGGACACGTTGTACCTCTTAAAAGCACGAAGAATAATGTCAGCTCCGTTCGCACCTTCTGGAAGCATTACCGCAGTAACCGTGTCCGAATACCATTTCTGCTCTTTGGCACATAGTTTCATACCCCACCCATTTAAGGCTGCAGCACGAGCACCCTCTGCTAAATAATGATGACGAGCGATTATGTTATCGAGCCCCTCTTCTTCAATCATGGCAAGCGCTTCTCGAAGTCCATAAAAAAGAGGTAACGCAGGCGTATAAGGAAAATAGCCAGTCTTGTTAACGTTTAACATAATGTCTAAGTCGAAGTAATCCCTTTTCAAACCAGCCTTTGATGTCAACGCCAATGCTTTCTGGCTGACGCACAGGATACCCAAACCAGCTGGAAGCATTAAACCTTTTTGAGAACCTGTTACACACATATCGACTTTCCAATCATCAAATCGGAAATCCACCGATGCAAGAGCACTTACGCTATCAACAAATAAAAGCGCAGGATGGTTGGCGCTATCTAAAACTTTACGAACTCCTCCAATATCTGAAGTAACCCCAGTTGCAGTTTCATTTTGACAAGCTAAGACGGCTTTTATTTTATGCTCTTTGTCCTCTTTCAATATTTTTTCGTATTCATCAAGTGGAACACCTGTACCCCACTCACAATCGATCTCATGAACGTCTAGACCATGATTTTTACACATCTCTATCCAAAGATGACTAAATTGCCCAAACCTAGATGCCAGAACCTTGTCTCCTGGTGAAAGGGTGTTACAAATTGCAGCCTCCCAGCACCCTGATCCAGAAGATGGAAATATAAATGGCACTCCTGACTCAGTTTTAAAAACTTTCTTCAAGCCAGGAAGCAGCGACTCATAAAGCCTTGGGAAAATAGGTGACCTGTGATCTTCCATAGAAATCATCATAGCTCTAGCAATTCTATCTGGAAGATTTGTAGGGCCTGGAACAAACAAAAAATTACGTCCTGCCAAGGGAATTCTCCTATTAAAAGTTGTGTTAAAAGTCTTTCTTTGTATTTGCGTCGAAGTAAAGAGACTTATTTGCCGTAAACCGGGAATTTTTTCGTAAGCTTCCCTACCCCAGCTTTAACAGCCTCAAGGACCGCCAAATCATCTGGTGAGTCTAGTAAGTCTGCAATCAAATTGCTCAAAGTAATTGATTCTTCTTCTTTAAATCCACGAGTAGTCATCGCTGGAGAACCAATCCTTATCCCTGAGGTTACGAACGGCTTCTCAGGATCGTTGGGTATTGCGTTCTTATTCACAGTAATGTGTGCAGAACCCAAAAGCTCTTCAGCTGCTTTACCAGTTATATTTTTTGCTCTTAAATCAACTAGAATTACGTGGCTCTCAGTTTTACCTGATACTATTCTCAATCCGCGGTCGGCTAAAGTCTTAGCCATTATCGACGCATTACGCTTCACCTGCTCCTGATAGGTCTTAAATTCTGGCTTCAGAGCTTCCCCGAAAGCAGCAGCCTTGGCAGCAATAACATGCATAAGAGGCCCACCTTGGATACCTGGGAATATAAGAGAATTAAGCTTTTTCGAGTGCTCCTCTTGTGACAATATTATGCCTCCACGGGGACCCCTTAAAGTCTTATGAGTAGTGCTTGTTACAAAGTCAGCAATTCCAACGGGGCTAGGATAAACGCCTGCTGCTATAAGACCAGAGTAGTGAGCCATGTCTACAAGAAAGTATGCTCCAATTTTATCAGCTATAGTTCTAAACTTTTGCCAATCGATTTCCAGTGAATACGCCGAAGCGCCAGCAATTATCATTTTAGGCTTGTGCTCAAGAGCTAACCTCTCAACTTGGTCGTAATCTATAGTTTCATCCTCTGCTCGTAACCCATACTGAATAGAGTTAAAAACCTTGCCAGATAAGTTTACCGAGGCGCCGTGAGTAAGATGCCCTCCGTCGGCTAAAGACATACCTAGGATCGTATCTCCTGGCTTAAGGTAAGCAAAAAATACAGCTTGATTTGCCTGCGACCCAGAGTGTGGCTGAACGTTGGCATACTCAGCTTTGTATAATTTTTTTAACCTTGAAATTGCTAGTTCTTCAGCAACATCTACAAACTCACAACCCCCATAATACCGCTTGGAAGGATAGCCTTCAGCGTATTTGTTAGTCATTACCGATCCCTGAGCCTCCATAACAACGGGGCTGGCATAGTTCTCGGATGCTATTAGCTCGATGTGCTGCTCTTGGCGGTGTGCTTCATCTGCCATGGCTGCCCAAAGCTCGGGGTCACTTGACTCCATTGATAACGCATTGGGGAAGGAACATAATTGGATATCGGGAGGCTGCTTTGTCATAAAAACTCCAGTTTGCGATAAAAATTTAAAATATGAATCGAAAATAATAACCTTTTGACAAAGTTACATCAATAGAATATCCCGAATAACGCAAATTATCTTAACTTTAATTCATTAAATTAACTTCAAATAGTCCTCTTAGAGAGTTGCAAAGAAATACCTCATCCGCATCTAAAACATCTTTTCTCGTTAAAGTCGACTCTATTGCAGCAAGAGAGGCGTAATTCCCTTTCAAAATTTCCCCTCTTACTATTCCTGGCAAAAGCCCACAACTATGATGTGGTGTTTGTAAAACCCCGTTTTTCTTTAAAAAAATATTACTTCTCCCACCCTCTGTGACCTCTCCTTTTTCATTAAGAAATATTGCGTCAAAACCCCCCTTCGCTATAGCTGCTTCAAAAGCAAGGTTATATTCAACTCTAGCGTCGGTTTTATGTCGAAGCAGGGGGTTTTTGCTATTCACGGTACCAAATTCGTTGCCAAGAAGGTCTGTTGCCCAAAAGCACTTCTGATTTTTACTTAAACGTTCTAACTTTGTTGACTGGAAAGTTAAATTTCCGATTGGACTTAGACTAACTTTGAGTTTCCACTCTCCTATGGATAATCCTTGACGTTTTTTCAAATAGTTAGAAAGTTCATTCTCTAAGTCATCAACATCCAAAGGAATTCCCAAATTACTTGCTGACCCAATAAGTCGATCGATATGAAGTTCGAACCTTGAAATAGCACCGTTTTTCATAAACAGGGTCTCAAAAATACCAACTGAACTAGGCAACTGTACAAAAAAGTTTGATTTCAATAAACACTCATTCCATTCGGAGTGGCTCTCCGAGTCGATTGTCACACCAGATCCAACTCCGAAAAAAAAACGATGGTTGTTTACCTCCAAAGTTCTTATTGCTACGTTTAACATACAATTCCAGTTCTTATTTCCCTCATAAGGATCAGGATCAAACCAACCAACTGACCCACAATAAATACCTCTCTCTGTCTTTTCTAATTTATTAATTATCTCCATAGTTCTTTTTTTTGGTGCACCTGTTACGGATCCGCAGGGGAAAGTAGCCTCTAATAAGTCGGAAATTTCTATACTTGGGGAAACCGTTGAATTAATTGTTGACGTCATTTGAAAAATCTGACCAATGTTTTCGACATCAAACAGGCTAGGGACCCTGACAGATCCATAATTACTCACTTTGGATAAGTCATTTCGTAATAGGTCTACAATCATCACATTTTCCGCTCGATTTTTCTCATCAAATCTCAAATCGTCAGCATGANATTTCATAGACGAAAGGGTTCCCTTCATTGGTCTTGCTTGCAAACCAACCCTTACTTTTGACAAAAAAAGTTCTGGGGAAAAAGAAAGTATTTTTGCTTTTTTACAATCAAATAGAGCCGCATACTGACAATGTTGCCGTTTTCGAAGTCTTTTGTATAGGCCAGTTACTGAGCCATAAGCAGTACCAGTTACCCTAAAAGTGTAGTTAACCTGGTAAGTATTACCTAGTTTAATTTGCCGATGAATTTCATCAATTCTATTTTTNAACTCTCCCTCATTAACCTCAAACTCAATATCTGCTAATCCGCTTCGTTCAAGGTTGTCTCCTTTTTGGAAATTAATCCTATCATCCACCCATGCTTCCGCNTCNTCTGATGATAANCGTTTAAAATATNTAAAAAACCAAGCCCTGATTAAGGGCGTAGTAGGAGGTTTTGCGAGCGATCGAACGCCTTGAAAATGTAGTCCAAGTTCATAGGAAAAACAACATACAACATGAAGGCCCAAATCCAAACTTAACTGAATCCTTTTTAAACCTTTTACTACATCATCAAAATTACTAACCTCTAGAAAACCCTCACATTTCTCATATACACGACTAGTTGGATTTGTCTTTGTACTATTAACATCGTCTAAAAGAATTACGTCTGACTGACTACTCATAACTCTTCATCGGTCTAAAATTATCAAACTTGCTTATCAATTATTTTGTTTGAGGAATCAACCATTACTACTTTTGGAGAACACGCTTTGGCATTCTCATTATCAACCAAGGCGTAACTACATATAATTAGTAGGTCACCAATAACCGCCTTTCTTGCCGCAGCACCATTTAGCGCTACAATTCCAGAAGAAGCTTCTGCCTTTATTGCGTAAGTTTCAAATCTTTCGCCAGTGTTGATGTTATAAACTTCCACTTTTTCATATGGAAAAATACCGGCAGCAGCCAGCAATTCTGTGTCGATAGCGCATGAACCTTCGTAATTTAAATCATTNCCCGTAACAGAAACTCTGTGCAATTTTCCTTTTAATATAAAACATTTCATTTTAGTGTAAATTGTAATTNTTGATTTTTTTTGTAATAAAAGTCTAGCAGACTGTCCAAAAAATGGAAAANCATATGTCATTTAACCAGAAAATTTTTAACGAACTGCGAAAGACTGGCCATAATCTAGTAAAAAACCACAAGCAAACTAAAAAAGGACTTTCAAACAATGACCACCTTATTGAATTTGGACCGCTAAANCTTGATTTCAGTCGACAATTCATAGACTTTAATACGATTTCAAAATTATTTTCTCTCAAACAGTTCGTAAATATCAGAACACAAATTGAAGACCTATATCTAGGAAATAAAGAGGCTATCCANACAATGTTTCGTTATAAAACAGAGGAAAGAGACAGAAATCCTATTAAGGCAATCGACGAGCAAAAACAAAAAATGTACGAATTTTGTGACAGAGTTAATAACGGCTCTCTAAAAGGGTGGGGTGGAACTTCAATTTCNTCTGTTATTTTTCTTGGGTTAGGCGGTTCAATCTTGCCACAAAAATTTGNATCGCATGCTCTAACAAAANATTTTAAANACTCAGCGCTAAATTTTGGTTTTTTTTCAAACCCTGATGGCTTAGAACTAAAAAATTATTTAAAAAACTGCGACCCGAAAAAAACTTTTTTTGTCCTGCAAAGCAAATCTTTCAAAACACCTGAATTATTGTTCTTAGCAAACCACGCAGAGTCTTGGCTAAAAAGTAATGGTTGCCCTTCAAAGCGTCTATTAGAATTTTTCGCTGTAGTCACCAGCAATAAACAAGCTGCCTTTGATAAAGGCTATTTAGAAAGTTATATTTTTGAAATACCTAAAGANTTAGGAGGTAGATTTTCGATATGGTCTACTATGGGATTATCGATTGCACTCTTAATCGGCAAAGCCCAATTTGAAAATTTTTTACAAGGTGGGAGGCAAGCTGACATGCATTTTTTAAAGACAAATATAAAAAAAAATATTCCAATGATACTTGCTGGCATATCAATATGGAACAGGAGCTTTTTAAATTACTCATCGCTACTTGTTTTAAACTACTCTTCGCTCTTAGACCAACTCACTCCTTACTTGCAACAAATGGAAATGGAATCTTTAGGAAAGCCCTCCGCAAAAGATTATTATCCAGACCAATCAACTTGCGGAGTTGTATGGGGGGGGAATGGTTTTGACGGCCAACATGCCTACTTCCAATTCTTGCATCAAGGGTCAGCAATAACGCCAATAGATATTTTTGAAGTAGAACAAGACCATACCAGTTCACCTAATCTTAAAAAATTTATGGAGGAAAACATAAGGGCACAAGCAGATTCTCTTTTTCTAGGTAAAACGTCAGATGGCTTCTTAGGGAAACGGCCGTCTTCGATAATAACGTTAGAAGAAATAACCCCACGAAACCTTGGGCTACTTATGGCAATTATAGAGCATAAGATTTTCACCGAATCAATTTACTGGGGAATAAACCCCTTTGATCAACCTGGAGTCGAACTCAGCAAGAACCTTTTACAAGCGAGAATGCCTGACCTGAGTTAATCAGCATTAAGGAAATCTTTCAAGTTTTTTTCTCTAAATTTTCCACCCGCTCCATCAGATTTTTAACAATAACAAGATATTCCTCAACATCGCTTTTACCACGATAGAAGTCGTTAGCCTGTTGACTGAAAAAGTTTTTTAACTTTTTTAGTTTACCTACTGTTGAATAAAAAGTTTTTAATGCTTCAGCTATAACCAATGAGACGATATCTGAAACCACCTGAATATCGTCAGCGTCACCTTCAATTCTTAGCCCTTGCCCAAAAAATTTTGGAGTATTAGGCTGTTTTTCTCCGCTTGACACACTCTCTTTTAACTTATTTAACTGAGCTACAATAAAAACTTTGGTTATTATTATTCTAATCAGGTCTTCACTAGGAGATAACTCACTGTCGGGTTCTTTAATACTAATTTTATCCAACAGTCCATCCGATCCAAAAAAGGTGTTTAGACTCAAAGGCAAAGGTAAGAGATCTGGAACTACTATGATCATTTTCCGATTTGACAGCAACCTAGTTTGTAGTTTTAATTCCTCATTGTTTTCTATACTTCGGTTGATTAAATCTCTTACAACGTAAAAAAAATTTTCCATAGAAAAGCTTTCAATCCTTATTCTTCATGATGAATCCCCGAAAGCACCCACCCCTCTCCAGAAGAGTTTCTCTGAAGAAGTGTCCATACCTCGTTGAAATTTGTTGGGTTATCACTGTCCTCCCTAATAAGACCATGGAAACGAACGAATGCCTCCTTGACCGATTCTCCAGTATCCAGAGAGGTCTCTCTCATACCTTCAAACTCCGCTTTCAACTCAACGACAGATAAAATGCCGTTTGTTTTTTCCTTTTTATACTCTGCTCGTAAATGCTCCATAAGTTCAGGTGTGCTGAAATCAGCGATTTTTTCTAATTTACCCGATGACCAATAACTCTGAAGTTCTATAAACTTCTCCTTTGCCACTTCCAAAAACTTAGTAATTTCTGGATCATCTTCTGGTGGTGAAAAATCTCTATAGCTATCTGCCGATGATTCTCCCTGAGGCATTGAGTTTTTTGACGTTACAGATTGGCTTGCTAATTCACTTGAAATGTTGCCCGAAGGTGTTGCAAGGCTTAAACCTCTTTTAAAAAACATCCTTCGTATAAGGACCCCGATGAGGAGGGCAATTAAGCCAAAAATCAAAAGTCCCATTAGCTCCTCCCCTACTCCCAAGTAACCAGCTAATGCTGCAAGCCCTAACCCCGCTGCCAGTCCTCCAAGCATACCCATCATTCCGCTTCTTTTTGGATTCGCAGCGTTATTAGGTGAAATCGCTTTCTGAGTGTTTGAAGGCTTTGTAGGTTCTGTTTTTTTAACAGGAGGAGCTGCCTGCCTCTTTATTGGAGGGATTTTTCCAAATGACCGCCCTCCTCCCATTCGTCTTGCTTCAGACGATTCAACCGCAAAAAAGCATAATACAAAAGCGAAAATAAACATTCGAACCACGTTATTTGAAGCACTATTTTTAGAATTAACCATTGAACTCTCCAATATTGTTATTTTTAACGCGAAGCAGTATGAACCGTTACCACCCCAGGCAATATTTTCTGGAACCTCGCCGCCGAAAAACCAGCCTCCAAAATCAATTCAGAAATACTCTGCGGCCTTGGATACTTTTTTATCGATTCAACTAAATATTTGTAAGGATACTTGTTCCCAACCGTTAGTTCACCAATTCTAGGAAGAACCCTAAAAGAATACCAATCATATAGCTTTCCTGTTAAAGTTCTGTTGTCTATATCAGTGAATTCAAGTATCACTAACTTACCTCCTTTTCTGGTTACTCTGTAAAATTCCTGCAGTGCTTTCAAACGATCAGTTACATTCCGAAGCCCAAAAGCTATCGAAACTCTGTCAAACTGGTCAGATTTAAATGGAAGTTTTTCAGCATCTGCTTTTATTGCGGGAATAACACAGCCCTTATCCAAGCAACGATCTCTACCTTTTTCAAGCATCTTGTCGCTAATATCGCACATTATTACCTCTCCAGATAAACCAACTTTCTGTTTTTCTGCGTAAGCTAAATCGCCAGAGCCACAAGCAACATCCAAAACCCTATGTCCTTCCTTAAGGTTCATCAACCAAATCGTATACGCCTTCCACATCCGATGAACCCCAAGAGATGCGACATCGTTAAACATGTCGTACTGATCTGAAACCTGTCGAAAAACTTCACCTACTCTGTGTTTTTTGTGACTTTTTTTTATCTGCTCAAAACCAAAATAGGTTTTTTCGTCATCGTTGTCCATTTTTCTAGTTTTATCCAAAAATTAAAAAAAATTGTTTTACCGCTCACAGCCTACGTCGTTTAAGTATTTGTCCCAAAGTTTCTCCTCATTATCGGCTAACCATAACAAATATTTCCAAGAATAAATACCCGTATCATGACCATCTGAAAAAATAATCTGGATAGCATAATTTCCAACTTGATCTACTCTAGTAACTTTTACATCTTTTTTTCCAGTCGGATTTTTTCTTTGTCCAGGACCGTGTCCAACAACTTCAGCCGATGGTGAATAAACACGCAAAAACTCACAAGAAAACTTGTTAAGAACACCATTAGGGTATTCAAATGTAATGCCTTTTAACTCGTCCCCTACCGTTATTCGAGTTGGAACGAGAGATTCTTCTTCGGGTCCGATCATACCTGCAATTGGGTTAAAATACGTATTTTATACGCTTTTATGGACGAGTGAAACATGGCATGCTCAATTTTAATAGTTGAAGATGAATTTGCTATAGCGGAGTTAATAAGAATTAATTTAAAGCATGAAGGCTATACCACTCTCATAGCAAAAGATGCCCTTCAAGCAGAAAAACTTATCAANACTGAATTACCCGANTTACTGATATTNGATTGGATGTTACCAGGAACTAATGGCACCGTTTTTTCGGAANNGTTAAGGNGTAATTACAGNACGAAAAATATTCCGATAATNATGCTNACAGCANGNTCATCTGAACAAGATAAAGTAGAAGGATTGGAACATGGGGCCGANGATTTCATAACTAAGCCTTTTTCACCAAGAGAGCTCNTNGCTAGAATAAAGGCACTCCTTAGGCGAAGAGCTCCGCAATTAACCGATGATTCGGTATCCGTAAACGGGCTCACAATAGAACCATCAACTCGTCGCGTTAAGTGTGANGATGTGGATGTTAAGATCGGGCCAAAAGAATTCAAACTTTTACATTATTTTATGACACATATGGAGAGGGTGCACTCTAGAACCCATCTTTTGGATCAAGTCTGGGGTGACCATATATTTGTCGAAGAAAGAACTNTAGATGTCCATATTAGNCGACTTAGAAAAGCTTTNGAACCAACGGGCCATAACAATAATATTAAAACGGTACATAGTAGTGGGTATAAATTTACAAGTGATGCCAAAGACAAAAAATGATTAACAAAGGTCNGTAACAAAAAATTACCCTTTATAAATGTAGATTGCCACTTTATGCTTTTTTTTTTAANATTATTAACAGCCCCACTAATCATTACATTAACTGGAGCTTTGGTTGGTTATTCCACTTCTTTATTATCTGGATTAATTACTTGTGTAATTGGCCTTTTTGGTTGGGTGCTTTACCAAAACTTTCAAAAGATCCNTTTCCTTGACTGGATTAAACGGCCAAATGAAGATGGTAACTTTCCTAGATTCGGAACTTGGCAAATTATTTACAGTTCGGTTGGACAATTTCTAACAACAGCTAAAACCAGAGAAAACCAATTAAGCAAAAATCTTTTTTCCTTTAAGCGAGCGACTGAAGCTTTGGAAGATGGGGTAATAATTCTAGATAAACTTAATCAGTTGATATTTGCCACTCCCAGAGCAGAACGCTACCTAGGCATTGATTTAGAAAGAGACAAGGGAAAGAGCATTGTTAATATGATAAGAAACCCNAATTTTGCAGCTTTCATTAAAATTGGGAAAGTAAACGACACAGTATTAATAGANGATATAAATTTTATAAAAAAAGCNATGGAATTTAAGCTGGCACCTTANGATGAGAACGAAAAACTTTTANTTTGTAGGGACGTTACCAAGCTTAGGAAGTTAGAGCGAGAGAGAAAAAACTTTGTTGCGAGNGCCTCGCATGANTTAAAAACCCCCTTAACTGTAATTCTAGGATACTTAGAAACTCTTACAGAATTAAACCCCGAAAGAAAANAAGCTCTTGACATGATANAAGAAATGTCCANNCAAGCTAAAAGGATGAGTAAACTAATTAATGAATTACTAGTATTTTCCAGACTNGAACAAACTCAGCCATTAAATGAAAAGANAATAATAAATATCGAAAATCTCCTTTCAGATCTTTTAAAACTCAGTGAAAATGTCACGAAAGGTAGTCGTAAAATCACGACTGATTTGCAACCTTTTTTANCTTTACTTGGATGGGAAGAACATATCAGAAGTGCATTCTGGAATTTAATTCACAACGCNATAAACTACACTGGAAAAAACGGTAATATATCAATATCGTGGCAAGAAACAAAAACAGGAGGAGCCATTTTTGAAGTCTCAGACAATGGAATAGGAATTGAATCCCATCANATCGATAAATTAACAGAACGATTCTACAGAGTCGATTCTGACCGTTCGCGTGCCACTGGTGGTACTGGACTCGGACTATCCATCGTAAATGAGATAGTAAGAGAACACAANGGAGCCCTTGAAATTGTTAGTCAACCTCGAAAAGGCAGTTCATTTAAGATTATCTTCCCAGCTTCTACAATTATTAAACCAATAAAAATAGACCATGGATNCTAAACAAAGAAAAAAAATCTTAGATAAATATTTAAAAATGATACTAACCTCTCGGGTTTATGAAGTTGCAAAAGAGTCAAACTTAGACTTTGCTCCAAATATCAGCNGAAGACTAGGNAAAAAAATTTTTTTAAANAGGGAAGATCAACAAAATACTTTTTCGTTTAAAATTCGTGGGGCATTTAACAAAATGTCAAGTTTGACAAACGAACAAAAATCTCAAGGTGTGATCGCAGCTTCAGCTGGCAACCATGCTCAGGGTGTAAGCCTTGCAGCCAAAAAATTAGGAATAGATGCGGTAATTGTTATGCCTAACACGACTCCAACCGTAAAAGTAGAGGCTGTAAGACAACTTGGATCCAAAATTATTTTATTTGGAGACTCGTACACGGATGCCTTTGAAAAAGCAAAAAAAATCGGGCTTGAAAAAAAATTGTCTTTTATTCATCCTTTTGATGATAGTGCGGTGATAGCTGGGCAAGGAACGATTGGGATGGAACTTTTGAGACAGGCGAAAGAACCAATTGATAAAATTTTCGTTGGTGTTGGAGGAGGGGGGCTTATATCAGGGGTTGGCGCTTACGTGAAAGCTATCAGACCAGAAGTAAAAATAATTGGCGTTCAGATGGAAGATTCGAGCGCTATGGCACAGTCGGTTAAGTTAGGAAGAAGAATAAAACTTAAAGAAGTTGGAATTTTCTCGGACGGCACTGCTGTAAAACAAGTCGGAAACGAAACGTTTAAACTCACTAAGCTTGTTGTGGATGATTTTTGCCTTGTGAGTGTGGATGAAGTTTGCGCTGCGATAAAAGATATATTTGAAGATACAAGAACAATTCAAGAGCCTGCGGGTGCCCTAGCATTAGCTGGTTTAAAAAAGTATGTCTCAAGCAAAAATGGGGTTAAGAATTCGAATAATCTAGTAGCTATTACCTGCGGTGCTAACATTAACTTTGACAGGCTGAGAGTGATCGCTGAAAGGTCTGAACTAGGAAAAAAGAAAGAAGCTTTATTTGCAATAGTTCTACCAGAAAAACGTGGGAGTTTTTTAAACCTTTGTAAAACATTGGGGAATCGCCCTATCACTGAATTTAATTATCGAATGACTGATAAAAACAAGGCCGTAGTTTTTGTGGGCGTACAAACAAAAAATTTAGAAGAAATTAAAAAGATAATTAAAGCAGTAAAAGCTGCGAATTTTATAGTGCATAACCTATCCGACGATGAAACCTCAAAATCACATATTAGACACATGATTGGTGGAAAATCAAAGATGACAAAAAACGAGAAACTTTTTAAATTTGAGTTTCCTGAAAGACCAGGAGCTCTAATGAATTTTTTATCTTCTATGAACCCTCATTGGAATATTTCTTTATTTAACTACAAAAATAATGGAACAGATTGCGGGAAAATCTTAGTCGGTCTTCAGGTTCCTGATCACGACAATGAACTTTTGCGCCAATTTTTAAAAAAGGTCGGCTACTCTTTCAAGAACGAAACAAAAAATATTGCTTATAAACTTTTTTTAAACGGATCAGCTTAAAGCAATTACTAACAATAGGCATGGACACAACTTACTTAATACTAGGGATAAACCATAAAAAAGCTAGTTTAGAGCTACGAGAGAAAATAAATATTCCTCAAAGCTTGATCCCTCGAGTACAGAATGAAATACAGTTACTTTTAAAATCGAATAAATCTGAACATATCATTTTATCAACTTGTAATAGGACAGAATTTTATTTTTCAGGAGTTATCTCTCAAGAGGATCTAGAGGCTCTAATGGATTGGATCTCGGATTTTTCTAAAGAGGAAAAAGAAAACCTTATGAAATTCACTTATTTACTAAAAGGTGATGACGCAGTCGCACATATTTTTAGACTTGCGTGTGGTTTAGATTCAATGGCTATAGGAGAGCCCCAAATACTTGGGCAATTAAAATCTGCAACAAAGCTAGCAAAGGAATCTGGCTTTTTAGGAAATGAGTTGGACCAACTTACCCAAAGAGCTTTTAACGTAGCAAAGATTGTTCGTAGTAAAACAGATATAGGGAAACAATCTATTTCCCTAGCTGTTCTATCGATTCAACTGACCAAAAGAATTTTTGGCAATCTTTCAAATTGTAGAGTGTTGTTCATTGGTGCAGGAGAGATGATAAGACTATGTTTAAATCATGTCAAAGAACAAAATCCTCGATCAATATCATTGACGAATCGTGACGCAGAGAGAGGTAAAATCTTAGCAAAAGAATTCGGTGGTGATTACTTTCCATTATCCAGCCTTAATGCAGAGTTGTCCAAATTCGATATAGTTTATAGCTGTACAGCAAGTTCACTTCCATTAATTGGTGTTGGGACGATCTCTACGGCATTAAAAAAAAGAAAGAACTACCCTATCGTTTGCATCGATTTAGCAGTACCAAGGGATATTGAACCAGAGGTAAAGAAGCTCGATAATATCTTTCTTTTTTCAATAGATGATTTAGGCACCCAAGTGGATGAAAATCTTAAGACTCGTATGTCGTCAGTAAAAGAGGCTGAAGAGATAATTAAGGAAAACATCATTGGTTTTTTTAACTGGAAAAAGAATAGAGAAAATATACCACTTATAACTAGAATTCAAGACAAGGGTGATTCCATAAAAAAACTAGAAATAAAGTTAGCAAAAAAAAGACTAGAAAATGGAATATCTATTGAGGAGGTATTGGATGGATTAGCTAAAGGGATAACAAACAAGTTCTTACACAATGCTTATAAAACTTTAAATAGCAACACTTCCGAAGAACAGGAAATTACAGAGATGTGGATTAAAAAAATTTACGGAATCGACTCAAATAATGAATAACGCATTAGTGAATAAATTAGAAAAGATTATGAATCGTTTCAATATTATCGAGGAAGAACTTAGCAATCTAGAAATTACTAAGGATATAAATAAGTTACAATCTCTTTCTAAAGAGAGAGCTGATTTAAAAGGGTTAGTCGAGAAAGCTGTTTTTCATAAAAAACTAGCCGAAGATATTTTAACGGCAGAGTCATGGCTATCAGATCCTGAATTGAAAGATGATGCTATCAAAGAACTATCGATCCTGAAGGGTAAAGTTTCCGAAGTGGAAGGGGATTTAAAAATAATGCTCCTACCCAAAGACCCTAACGACAGTAAAAATGTTTTATTAGAAATTCGTGCAGGGACTGGAGGAGATGAATCTGCGTTGTTCGCTGCCGATTTGGCAAGAATGTACACAAAATTTTCTGAAAAGAAAAAGTGGCAAATTGAAATCATTTCGTCAAACGAATCTGGACTGGGTGGATTTAAAGAAATTATTTTGCGTTTGGCTGGAAGAGGTGTTTACTCAACTTTAAAATTCGAGTCAGGTGGTCACAGAGTTCAAAGGATTCCAGTCACCGAGACCCAAGGAAGAATTCACACTTCTGCCTGTACAGTAGCAGTACTTCCTGAGGTGGAAAATGTTAGTGATGTGAATGTTAAGCCTGACGAAATTAGGGTGGATGTTTTCAGGGCTTCTGGAGCTGGGGGGCAGCACGTTAACAAAACAGAGTCAGCGGTTAGAATTACTCACTTGCCGACTGGAATTGTTGCAGAATGCCAAGATGACCGAAGTCAACATAAAAACAAAGAAAAGGCAATGAAAGTTCTTTGTGCAAGAATCAAAGATAAAGAGGTCAACTCTCAACAACAAAAGATTGCTCATACACGAAAAGGGCTTGTGGGTTCAGGAGACCGTTCAGAAAGAATTAGGACTTATAATTTTCCACAGGGAAGAGTTACTGATCATCGGATAAACCTTACATCTTACAAACTCGAACAGATACTCGATGGGCTAATAGACGAATTTATTGAAAACTTGATAACTCAGCACCAGGCTGAACGTTTAGCAGATGTAGAGGGCTAATGAATTTTCCAAAAAAAAACCATTCCGTTGAGTTAAGAAAGCTAATTTCTTTCGTTGCAAAAAAACCTGATTGCTGGTTTTTAGGTTGTGAGAAAGAAGAGCTTGGTAACCAAGATTTTTATAGAGTTCTCTCTGAAAGGCTAAAACAATTATCGAATAATGTTCCTATTGAGTACATTATGGGCGAGAGTTTTTTTTTTGGGACTAAGTATAAAGTCACAAACGATGTATTAATTCCACGGCCCGAAACAGAACTTCTTGTAGAAAAAGCCTTAACTACAATAGAAGGTAACCCAAAAAGATCACAAAAAATTTTAGAATTAGGCACTGGCTCTGGTGCAGTTATTCTCAGTATCCTCCTGAACTTAACCCAAAAGGAGAAACAGATCATCGCTACTGCAACTGATTTGTCCGAAGCAGCTCTCAGTGTTGCCGAACAAAACTGTAGAAACTATAAAAAAGTTATAAATTTTAGACTTGGAGACTGGTGGCGATCCTTAAAGAAGACTGATGGTCCTTTTGATATAATAATCGCTAACCCTCCCTACATAGGTAGTTCCGACCAGCAATATGAATCCTCAAATCTTAGATTTGAACCTCCTCTCGCTCTCTACGGAAAGCGGAAGTCTATGGATGGTTTATCGGATATTCGAAGAATCATTGAACATGCTGAAGACTGGCTTACCAAAGATGGTAAACTCTTAATAGAACACGGGTTTAAACAAGGACAGTTGGTAGAAAAAATTGTCTCAAAAAGCGCAAGTTTAGGGGTATTGGAACGTTTTGAGGACTTTGCTGGTCTACCTAGAGTCGTTAGTTTGGGAGTTTCTTNANAAAANGGGGAGAGGGCATGGATGCTGAAAAATTTATAAAAGATGCAATTGAAAANAATAANGTTGTTTTGTTTATGAAAGGAACAGCACAGTTCCCCCAGTGTGGCTTCTCAGGTCAGGTAATCGAGATTTTAAGAAAAAGTGGCCTTACCGATATTGCTACTATAAATGTGTTGGAGGACGATTTAGTTAGGCAAGGAATTAAAGATTTTTCAAACTGGCCAACCGTTCCACAGCTCTACGTGAACCGACAATTTATTGGTGGTGCTGATATCATTTCAGAAATGTTTGACAGCGGTGAGTTAACAGAATTGTTTAAAAAAGAAAATGTGGTGCCGGCTATCTGATTTGAACAGATGACCTACCGCTTACAAGGCGGTTGCTCTACCACTGAGCTAAGCCGGCAATATCTCCCCGTTTACTTGATTCTTTTTAAATGAGATTTAACTTTTCCTCTACCTCTTTTTGGTCGCTCTTTTTTTCCTTCCTTATTTCCATCAACCCTTTCTCGGCGTACCACAACTAAATCTGGCTTATCCTCTTGTGTAATTCCAAGCGTTTTAATAGCCTCTGTTGAGCGGGAGTTTGATTCGGATTCTTTATAAATCATTCTGTCAAATCTAATACCCTCTCCAGTCTCCTTCGCATATATCGCGAAAACATTTTTTATAGGTACCCAAACATCCATCGGCTTGCCAGAAAACCGGCCTACAAATGATANATCCATTTCTGACACTGTGAGNTTATATGCAGCATTAGGACTGATATTTAAAACAATCTCCCCATTCGTTACATAGTCTGACGGCACTCTTGTCGAAGGACATACGACTAAAGCCAAGTACGGGGTATACTTAAAATCCAAACACCACTGATACAAGGCTCTGACTAAATACGGTTTTGTTGTTGATCCAGGACTGTTAACCAAAGAAAGTCACCTATTATTTTGATTATTCAATAAAAATCTAAAAAGCGCCCTGATCAAAACCTTAACGAATATCTTTCCAATATGCGGCATTCANTCGCCAAGCGATAAATGCAAAAATTCCAAGGAATAAAAGTACCCAAACCCCAAGCTGTTTCCTAAATTGACCAGTGGGATCCGANGCCCAAACAAGAAATGCTGTNAAGTCTGCNATNTTCTCNTCAAACTCTGCCTTTGACATAGCNCCTTCCTGTTCAACCACCAAGGAAATTTNAGAAATAGNCTGANCNNCNTCANCTNCNTCTTTGGTTTCAACAATCTTATTNATCCCCTGTAATTCCCAAAGAATNTTTGGCATACCTACGCCTGGGTAAACCAGATTATTCCAGCCAGTTTGCTGTTTAGNATCNGTGTAGTAACTTCTCAAATAAGTATATATCCAATCAGCTCCCGANCCATCGTGTGATGNNCNAGACCTTGCNGTNAGGGATANATCTGGCGGAGNNTTNCCTAACCAACTCTTTGAATCATTAACATTCATAGGGGAAACTATNGTGGANGCTATGTTAGCAGCACTATGGCTTCCGAANAAACTNNCCTTTATTTGGNCGTCATTTAACCCTAAATCTCTCAACCTGCTNTACCTTACCTGACTTATCCCATGGCAACCAATACAATAATTGAAATAAAGCTTNGCTCCATTTTGCAANGCAGCAGGATTATTGAGNCTTTCATTAGGGAAAGAGTCTAANGCTACGCTAGANGACGCAGAAAANGCAATTCCTTGAAGTGAGAAAGAAAAAAACAAAAATAAAACTCTTAGCCAAGCCATAACTACTTTATCCCCAAAAATATCAATGTGGTTGATACTGAACCCTTGCTGGCACGGTGCCAAAACTTCCAACAGGTGTCCAAAAAGGCATCAAAATGAAAAANAGGAAGTAATATACNGTTCCAGCNTGTGCGATTATGGTACCCCAAAAAGTNGGTGGTTGCACCCCCAAATAGCCCAACACGAAAAAGTTGACGACAAAAATGCCGTATAAAATTTTATGCCAACTTGGTCTATAACGAATNGACTTAACAGGACTCTTATCTAACCATGGAAGTAAAAATAAAATCANNACAGCCCCTCCCATGACGGCAACTCCCCAAAACTTAGCATCAAAAANTCTAAACGTTAAGGCCAATCCAATAGCGACTANCAAACCNCCGAACTTAANNGTTTTGTTAAGTTTTGAAAATAGAATCATTACTGCGANCGCNCCTGCNCCTGCCACTAATGCCCATGTGAAAANATCCGTAACCGCTCTTAGCATTGAANNGTATGGAGTGAAATACCAAACNGGTGCAATATGAGACGGTGTAACTAATGGATCAGCAGGAATAAAGTTATTATATTCTAAAAAATATCCACCCAATTCTGGAGCGAAGAAAACAACCGCGGCAAATATAATCAAGAATATCGAAAGTCCGTAAATATCATGGATTGTATAATAAGGATGAAAAGGTATTCCGTC
>NYVY01000002.1 GCA_002684875.1 Pseudomonadota bacterium | reverse complement strand
TTGAAGCTCTTAAAAGTGTACTAGCTTCAATGCTTGGAGTATCTGTACACGTGAATATAGAAGAAGTTAGAAAGCCTGAAATTGAGGCCCAGTTGGTAGCCGAAAATATAACTCAGCAGTTAGAAAAACGAATAATGTTTCGAAGGGCGATGAAGCGAGCAATGCAAAACGCAATGAGGTTAGGCGCTCAGGGTATAAAGATTATGAGTTCTGGACGTCTCAATGGTGCAGAAATAGCAAGATGCGAATGGTACAGAGAAGGTAGAGTACCGCTTCACACTATCAAGGCCGACATTGATTATGGGTTCGCTGAAGCAAACACGACTTATGGGATTATTGGTGTGAAAGTTTGGATTTACAAGGGGGAAATATTAACACGGTCAGACGCATTGGGAGTGAATCATGAGTCTGAGCCTGTGGTGGAAGAAGTGGAAAGGCCTGCTAGAAAAACTCGGGTAAAGAAAAAACAGGCTGAAAGTAAAAAGTCTTCCGCTAAAAGTACAGAGGAAAAAAAACTAGGGAACGAAAAGGGACCTAGTTCCGAAGAAAAGCCAAAAACAAAAAAAGTTAGAAGAGTTGCTTCCAAAAAGCCAGTTGATGGAGGTCCGAAAGATACCAATAATGAAGTCAAGGTAGCGAAGAAAAAAGTTGTAGAAAAAAGGGAGACGGATAAATAATGTTGCAGCCAGCAAGAAGAAAATACCGTAAAGAACACAAGGGTCGTAATACTGGAATGGCCGTTAGGGGTTCGTCGGTTGCTTTCGGTTCCTACGGCCTTAAGGCAATAACGCGCGGTCGTTTGACATCTCGACAAATCGAGTCAGCACGTAGGGCTATGACGCGTCATATAAAAAGAGGAGGAAGAATTTGGATAAGAATTTTTCCAGACAAGCCAGTAACAAAAAAACCCGCTGAGGTAAGGATGGGAAAGGGAAAGGGCAGTGTAGAGTTCTACGTCGCTGAAATCAAGCCTGGAAAAGTTTTATATGAGATGGATGGTGTTGACGAAGGGCTTGCAAAACAAGCCTTTAGGCTTGCGGCTGCGAAGCTTCCATTGTCTGTTAAATTCGTCACTAGACAGCTAGGCAGGTAAAAATGAANGCATCTGAATTAATAAGTAAAACCCTNGAAGAGTTAAAAAAAGAACTAGACGAGGCNTGCAAATCGNTGTTTGCATATCGTTTACAAATAAATACTCAACAAACCAGTAATACCGCAAAACAAAAAATCTTGAAAAGAGATATTGCTAGACTAAAAACCTTTATACAAATGAAGAAAAAAGTTAAATAACTGCAAAAAAAATTAAGAGGGAGCAGAGTTGAAAGATAAGGAAAGAAAACACACTACAGGAAGAGTGGTTTGTAATTCACAAAANAAGACCTTAAGTGTTTTAGTTGAGCGGAAGGTAAAACATCCTGTTATTGGAAAGTATATGGTCAAATCAAAAAAATATCAGGTTCATAATGAATCAGGGTCATACAACGTGGGTGATGTTGTAAAAATAAAAGAGTGTCGTCCTTTGTCAAAGCGAAAATCGTGGACAGTTGTTACATAGTTGTTTGACATAAATAAATTTCAGAGATATAGTAGAAGGCTGCCCAAACGGGCCCCAAAACTAGGTTAAGGTTAGCTTAAGTTGGGCGTGATTCAAAAGGAAAACATATAATGATTCAGATGCAATCTCGACTAAGTGTCGCCGANAATTCAGGTGCAAANGCCGTGATGTGCATAAAGGTGCTTGGNGGATCGAAACGTCGNTATGCNTCCATAGGNGATATCATTAAGGTAGCTATTAANGAAGCCTCTCCAAAGGGAAAGGTNAAAAAAGGTGAAGTTTACAATGCTATTGTTGTTAGAACGGCTAAAGGGGTTAGGAGGTCAGACGGATCACTTGTAAAGTTCGACGGTAACGCTGCAGTTTTGCTCAACACAAAACTTGAACCCATCGGAACACGAATTTTTGGTCCAGTCACTAGAGAACTTCGTACTGAGCGCTTCATGAAGATTGTATCTCTAGCACCAGAAGTGATTTGATTAGGCGGGTGTTATGAACAAAATTAAAGCAGGCGANGAGGTGTTAGTTATTTCTGGCAAAGAAAGAGGAAAGAANGGTTTNATTTCTAATGTAATTAATNATTCNTTAGTTGTTATAGATGGTTTNAATTTAGCAAAGAAGCATCAAAAGCCAAACCCAAACAAAAATGAGCCTGGAGGTATAACTAATAAGGCAATGCCAATACATATTTCCAACATTTCCATTATTAACCCAGAAACTGGGGAACGAGACAAGATTAAAATAACAGTCAATGATGACGGAAAAAAAGTTCGGTGTTTCAAGTCTTCAGGTGGTGAATTAGGGAATTCAGCAGGCAAAAAAGTTGGCAATAAAAAGTCCGATAGCAAGAAAACTAAGAGTAAAAAATAATGGCACGTTTTAGAGATAGATTTTTTGAAAAGGNGGTCCCAGAACTAACCACCAAGTTTAGCTATAAGAGTCCGATGGAGGTTCCGCGCTTCCGAAAAATTACCCTAAATATGGGATTAGGGGAAGGGGTTACAGACAAAAAGCTCGTTGAATCAGCTGTNGGNGATTTAGCCAGCATCGCGGGACAAAAGCCGATCATTTGCCGTTCTCGTAAGGCGATAGCTGGATTTAAGTTAAGAGAAGGAATGCCAATTGGAGCTAAGGTTACATTACGAGGTATTAGGATGTATGAGTTTTTGGATCGGTTAATCACAATTGCCTTACCTAGGGTTAGGGACTTTAGGGGGGTTTCTGCCAAATCTTTTGATGGAAGAGGTAATTTTAACTTTGGCATAAAGGAGCAGATAATTTTTCCTGAAGTTGAGTATGACAAAATAGATAAAATTAGAGGTATGGATATTTGTTTTACAACCTCGGCTCGGTCAGATGATGAGGCGAAAGCTCTTCTTGAGTCGTTCAAGTTTCCTTTTAAGAAAGCGTAGGTAAATTTTATGGCAAAACTGTCTCTTGTTAACAGAGAAAAGAAAAGGCAGGCTTTAGTTAAAAAGTTTCATGATAAAAGGGTTGGTTTGCAAAAAATCATCAAAGATTCATCTAAAAGCGAAGATGAAAGATATGAGGCGAGACTAGCTCTTCAGCTTTTACCCCGNAATTCAAGTCCAACAAGGCTNCGCAGNAGATGCGAGTTAACAGGTCGTCCAAGAGGTACTTATAAACTGTTTGGTCTTGGTCGTGGNAAACTTCGTGAAATTGCGTTCAAAGGGGAAATCCCTGGCTTAACCAAGGCTAGCTGGTAAAAAGGAGAATGGTCTAAATATGAGTATGAGTGATCCAATAGCAGATATGTTTACCCGCATAAGGAATGCACAGGCTGTCGATCAAGCCGAGGTAAGAATGCCATCGTCAAAATTAAAAGTTTCTATTGCCTCTTTATTAAAACAAGAGGGTTACATAGAGGATTTCAAAGTGGTGGATGGTGGTGGAAAAATTGCTTTGGAGATTGGACTTAAATACTACGCTGGTCAGCCAGTAATTGAAAAGATAGAAAGAGTATCAAAGCCTGGTTTACGAGTTTACAAAAGAAAAGATTCTTTACCTAAAGTAATGAATGGCCTTGGTGTTGCATTAATTTCTACATCTAAGGGCCTAATGACTGACCGTAAAGCAAGAGCGGATGGTTTAGGGGGTGAAGTTATAGGAATGGTGTCTTAAAGGGGTAAATGTTATGTCTAGAATTGCAAAGATGCCTATACAAGTTCCAGCGGATGTTAAGGTTACCCTTGAAAAGGGGTTCGTGGAAATTTCTGGACCTAATGGGGCGTTAAAACAAGTGTTTAGTGAAGATTCAGTATCATTAGAAATGAAAGATAGCACTCTTACGGTTAAAGCCAGTTCTGCCGACTCTCATTCGAGAGCAATGAGTGGAACAATGAGAGCGCTCGTAAATAATATGGTTAAGGGTGTCTCAACTGGGTTTGAAAAAAAACTGTCATTGGTTGGCGTTGGTTACAAAGCTCAGGCAAAAGGCTCCACATTGAACCTAGCTCTGGGCTTTTCTCATCCAATAAATTACATCGTGCCTGCCGACCTCAAAGCGACAACACCTTCTCCCACCGAGATTGTTATCTCTGGACCTGATAAGCAAAAAGTCGGTCAAGTTGCTTCTGAAATAAGAGCTTATCGACCACCAGAGCCGTACAAGGGAAAAGGGGTACGGTATATTGATGAAGTTGTAAATTTAAAGGAAACAAAGAAAAAGTAATATGAAAAAGAAAACTTCTAGAATAAGAAGGTCGAAAGCTACACGATCCAGAATTGCCAGCAGCGGACTACCGCGTTTGTCAGTTCATAGAACAAATTTGCATATATATGCCTCGATAATAAGTCCCGATAACTCTTCGGTTCTATTATCTGTTTCAACTTTGGGAGAAGGGTTGAGAAAACAGGTGTTAAAGCAATCTGGAGGTGGAGGCAACAAAGCTGCTGCAGTGTTGGTTGGCAAGTTAGTCGCTGAGAAAGCTAAACAGAAGGGGATAGAAAAGGTTGCTTTTGACAGATCAGGTTTTATGTTTCATGGAAGAGTTAAGGCATTGGCTGATGCTGCTAGAGAATCTGGGCTAGTTTTTTAATTAAGGGGTTTTAGATGGCAAAAATGCAGACGAAAGTTGCAACTGAAGATAGAGATGACGGTTTTAAAGAAAAAATGATAGCTGTAAACCGGGTGACTAAAGTTGTAAAAGGTGGTCGAATATTAGGCTTTGCGGCGCTTACGGTTGTTGGCGACGGGGATGGAAAAGTAGGAATGGGTAAAGGCAAATCGAGGGAGGTTCCGCTTGCAGTACAGAAAGCGATGGATGAAGCACGAAAAAAAATGATATCCGTTCGTATGAAAGGCGGAACTTTTTTTCACAGCGTTATAGGTAAGCATGGAGCTTCCTCGGTGATGATTTCTCCTGCAGAAAAGGGGACTGGGATAATCGCTGGTGGGCCAATGAGAGCGGTATTTGAGGTAATGGGGGTTTCTGATGTTGTTGCAAAAAGTTTTGGATCAACTAACCCATATAACCTTGTGAGGGCGACATTGAATGGATTGAATATGATGTATTCTCCTGGTGAAGTTGCAAAAAAAAGAGGAATGACTGTGGAAGAGATCGTTAATTGAGGGGCGGTGGCAATTATGAGTAAAAAAGATGAAAAAAACTCTACCATTAAGGTGAAACTGGTAAAAAGTCCTATAGGCAGAAGAAAAAGCCATCGTGATACTGTCAAAGGATTAGGTCTACGTCGAGTAAATAGCGAGAGAACACTTGAGGATACTCTCTGTGTTCAGGGAATGTTAAGAAAGGTTTCTTACATGGTAGATGTTATTGATTCTTAATAATAGGGCAGAGTAATGCATTTAAATACAATTAAGCCAGCGGCAGGTTCGAAAAAAAAACCCAAAAGATTAGGTAGAGGAATTGGCTCTGGAAGCGGAAAGACTTGTGGCAGAGGCCATAAAGGGCAAAAATCAAGATCAGGAGGCTTCCATAAAGTGGGATTTGAAGGTGGTCAGATGCCATTGCACAGAAGGCTTCCTAAGAGAGGGTTCATAGCATTAAAGTCAAACTTTACAGAGTCTCTTAGACTAGGAGATATTAATAAACTTAACGTTGAAAGAGTTAATCTTTCTACTCTTAAAGAAAATGGTTTGATTCGTGGATTAACGCGTAAAGTCAAAGTTTTTGCATCAGGGAATATTTCTAAGGCTCTTAAATTTGAGGGTATTTTCGTAACTAAGTCAGTTAGGGAAGCTATTGAGAAGGCAGGAGGAACAGTTGAAGTTGAATCACCAGAAAATGGTAAAGGTTAGTTAAGTGGCAAACAAGGATAAATTTGGAGACCTAAGAAAACGATTAATTTTCTTAGTATTAGCTATTTTGGTTTACAGGATGGGTGCACACATTCCTGTCCCAGGAATAGATCCTGAGCAACTTAGCTCACTATTCAAATCCCAAGAGGGTGGAATATTAGGACTGTTTAATATGTTCTCTGGTGGGGCGCTTTCCCGTTTTACAATCTTTGCGTTAGGCATCATGCCTTATATTTCTGCATCGATAATTATGCAACTTTTGACTGCGGTATCTCCAACTTTAGAAGCCCTTAAGAAGGAAGGCGAATCAGGCAGACGAAAAATTTCACAGTACACTAGGGTGAGTACATTAGGGCTAGCAATTGTTCAAGCAATTGGAATTTCAATTGCCTTGGAAGCTCAACCTAATCTTGTGATAGATCCAGGTTTGTTGTTTAGGTTTACCACAGTTGTTACATTAGTAACTGGCACAATGTTTCTCATGTGGCTCGGCGAGCAGATTACAGAACGAGGATTAGGAAACGGAATTTCATTAATTATTTTTGCTGGTATCGTTGCTGGTCTACCTAGCTCTCTTGGTGGACTTTTTGAGTTGGTAAGAACTGGGTCAATGTTACCGATTATCGCTCTGTTTATTGTTGCCTTGGTTATTGCAGTTACTAGTTTAGTTTGCTTTGTTGAAAGAGGGCAAAGGCGAATCACCGTTAACTATGCAAAGAAACAAGTTGGTAATAAATTATATGCTGGCCAATCTTCCCATCTTCCGTTAAAGCTCAATATGGCTGGAGTAATACCCCCAATTTTTGCCTCAAGTATCATTCTTTTTCCT
>NYVY01000012.1 GCA_002684875.1 Pseudomonadota bacterium | reverse complement strand
ACTCATTAAAAAACTTATCCTTTTCTCTAAGACCGTACTTACTTTTTAACAAAGACCAAATTTCTCGCAGAGAAAGAATTCCATGAGTTATGTAAGGAGACAATTTACTCACATTTCCTTCTAAAAAATTTCTAGTTCGTTTATAGTCGACTGGATTAAACTGGCTTAACGCCAATAAAGCAGCTTTGCGACCAAATGAAGCACTATAAAAACTATTTCCGCTTAATAACGACATGTTACTTTCCCTTTTCGCAACGTTAGCATGGAAAACAATATCCATAGTCGAAACAACCACTTGATCCCCGACTATCTGCAGGGTCCACTTTTCTCATCAAAAGAACGAAGCCTCCATGAAAGCGGAAAGCAACTCGTTGAAACAATTTAGTCACTAATCTTACAATAGAAGTTTACAGACTTATTTACTGATAAAAAAAATATTTGTTGCCAAGCAAATTAGAACTATGAACGATAATCTCTTCCTTAAAGGCAAATACCACCCAAGAATTTTTTCTGACCTAAATAAAAAAATATCAAACACTAAAATAAATATAAACCCAATTAGTAAGATAATAAGTCTGCCAAGTTCACTAAAAAAAACAGAGGAAAAAGCAAATAATGCTGGTAGGATACCAATAAATAATCTTAATTGTTGTTTTTTTTGTGATTTAGTTAAATCTTGGCTAGTAAATACAAACCCCCAATGGGGAGCTCCTAAAAAACTTAAAATAGTTAAGCCGTAAAAATAAAATAGCTCTTGAGATGGCAATAAATGTTCAACCTCTCTGAAACCGTATAATGTAAAAAATACAAATGGTACCAGTCCACCATATCCAAGTATATATGCTGTGGATGAAACTCGGTCAAATCTTTCAAATCCAAAAAATATTTTTTTCATTCGTTATCCGAGTAATCGTCGTTTAAACATTTCTGTTCTACCCAATCTGCAAAGGGTCCATAAGAATGAACAACTGGTATGCTGATTATTTCAGGCAATTCGTATGGATGAACTTCCAAAATCTTTTCCTCTATTACACTGAAATTTTCCGATACGGTTTTTATACTCATCTTGAATTCGAGGTTTTCGTCAACAACATCATCCCATTCAAACACGCTTCTTACTTGATCAATCTGCACGCAAGCTGCAAGTCCCTCTTCAACAAGCATTCTGGCAATACTTCTAGCATCTCTTACAGAGTCTACGGTTGTGAACACGATTATGATGTCACTATCAGAATGACTCATAATGTAGAACTTTATTCACCATCATTAATACCCTCTGCTATGAGCAAGTAGCCGTCAGCATTGTGCAACCTTTTGTGAACAACTTCCTGATACTCCTTTGAAAAGTACCATGCCTTTGCCATTTCAAAACTAGGAAACTCAATTATTACATTTCTATTCCCTGTCGGCTCACCGTCAAGGGTTACCGTATCCCCTCCTCTGGCGAGAAATCGTCCATTGTATTTTTTCAATGTTTGGGGCACTTTTGCTGCATATTCAGCATACTCTTTTTTTTTAATTATCGTGTTATTTCCAATTATATAAGCTTTCGTCAACACAACCTCCTAGAGTCTTATTACATTTTGTTCTAAGGATAAAAAAATTTGCTATTTCAAAAATTTTAACAACCTGTGTACATTATAGACTACTTCAAAAAATTTTAAGTTTATGTATCAACCAAATACTTTTGACATAGCTCGTTTAAAAGAACGGGCGAAACAGTTTAATGACCAACTGATACGGCACAAAAAAGGAATTAGTACGTCAGCNGAGTTTCGCCCTTTACGTCTTCAAAATGGGCTATATATCCAAAGGCATGCCCCTATGTTAAGGATNGCAATCGCTTANGGAATGTTNAATAGCAAGCANTTGCGAAANCTAGGCACAGTTGCAGAAAAACTTGATCGNGGTTACGGNCATTTGACGACTAGACAAAATATGCAATTGAACTGGATTGCCGTTGANGACGTTCCAAAAGCCCTTGATGAACTTGCNGATGTTGGACTTCATGGTATACAATCNAGCGGAAATTGTTTACGCAATATAACTAGTGATGCGTATGCAGGTATTGCTAAAGATGAAATAATTGATCCTAGACCTTTTGCAGAAATTCTGAGGCAATGGAGNACNTTTCACCCCGAACTGTCCTTTCTTCCGAGGAAATTCAAAGTAGCATTNACGGGTACTCGTGAGGACCGAGCGCTGATTCAAGTTCATGACTTAGCTTTCGAAGCTATTACAAGCACCCCTGAAGTATCTTTTCGAGTGAGAGCAGGTGGTGGGCTCGGCAGGACCCCAGTTCTTGGCCCAATTATAGAAGAAAGTTTAAATTGGAAAAATATTTTAATATTTACCCATGCTTTAATGAGGGTCTATAACCAACTTGGAAGAAGAGATAATTTAACAAAAGCACGAATTAAAATTCTTATTAAAACGGTTGGCATCGAAGAGTTNAAAACTTTACTTAAAAAAGAAATCAACCACTTAAAAAGATCGGTTGCACCTTTATCTGAAGCTGTTTTAGAAAAAGTGAAAGAGCAGTTTATCAAAGAAAGTGAAATAATTAAAAAGGTCAAACNCATNGAACCTTCCACTTCAGAAAAAAANCTACACAAACAACAAAATTATGTTGACTTTGAAAATTGGAAAAAAAGATCCGTCGTTGAACATAAAATTAAAGGAATAAACATAGTAAAAATTCCAGTAAAAGGAAAAGGTCGAGCTCCTGGAGACGTGACAACNGAAGAAATGTATTCATTAGCTAATATAGCTGACAAATATAGTGCATCTCTTATTAGAGTAACCCATGCCCAAAATTTTATTCTTCCCTATGTTTCCCCGAACCAGCTTTTTGATTTGTTTGAAGAACTAAAAAAAAGTAGCTTTGTTGCCCCTGTCAGCGGCCTTTTNACNGACATGGTATGTTGTCCTGGAGGTGATTTCTGTTCCTTAGCAAACGCAAGATCGATATCGATNGCTGAAGAGATAAACAANAAATACCANACATTAGATCANTTAGAAAAGATTGGAAGATTGGACCTAAGAATNTCTGGTTGTATGAACAGTTGTGGNCATCANCATATTGGCCATATTGGNATTCTGGGGGTTGATAAGGANGGANGTGCTTATTATCAACTTTTGTTAGGGGGTCACTCTGGTGAAAATGATNATGCCAGCCTTGGTAAAATAATTGGCAAAGCATTTGCTGAAAATGAAATAACCAATGCAGTTGGTCACATCATCGAATGCTACTTAAATAATCGGAATAAAAATGAAGAATTTAGGCATACAGTCAAACGATTGGGGGTTAAAATNTTCGCCGAAGCCGCAAATGAAGCTAGGAAAAACTGATGGTTACAACTCAAGGGGAAGGGTCTGGCAACATTATTAGCATATGTTTGAAANNTTCANAGGTTATANAGTCAAGAATACCTAAAATATCAATTGCAATTGAGGACCATGANAGACTGATAAATTCTAACGAAACGTTAACTGAAGTATTGTTATTGTTCAACACAGTGACCGATGGAAGAGCNTTCTCTATTGCTGCAAAAACAAAAGAGGTGAATCCTCATATTAAGCTACATGCTGGTGGTGCAATTAATGAGGAACTGTGTTATTTCCTAAAACGGTCAGGTTTCGACATTGCCCATTTTGAAAGAGACGAAAATAAATNTTTTCTGTATCAAAACCCATCTGAACTATACAACCTGATTAACCCATTTAAATCCCATTATCAATTTGGAAATGACAAATCTCAAGGAAAATATTGATTTATGAATAAGTTAAACAAAACTGCAATTTCTTTTATAGGAGCTGGTCCAGGTGATCCTGACCTATTAACAATTAAGGGCATGAGGAATCTATCGGAGGCTGATATAATTTTTTANGATGCTCTTATTGACATTGAAAAATTTAAAAAAATCAACAAAAGAGCCAAGTGGTCNTATGTAGGCAAAAGAGCTGGAAAAGTATCTATTGACCAAAAAATAATATGTCGATTACTAGTAAATTATTACCGTCGTGGTTTAAACGTTGTTCGCCTCAAAGGAGGAGATCCAACNATATTCGGCCGCTTNACCGAAGAAATTGATATTCTTTCNTCGAATAANATCCCNTACGAAATAGTACCAGGAATATCNGCTGGACANTCATGCGCTGCGGAACTCGGNGTTAGTCTTACAGAAAGAAATGTGTCTAGGTCGATATGTTTTTTAACCCCATCTGTCTCAAAAAATTCAGCTGTAGAAAATGAATGGCTNAAGTCGGTGTTGAATTGTCAAACTAGTGTTCTTTACATGGCAGGAANACAGATACGTGTTTTAGGCAATTTATTGATAAAGAAAGGAATGAGCCCAGATATGCCAGTTGCAATAATAGAAAATACTAGCAGGGAATCAAAAAAAGTNATNACANAGTTAGCGGAACTTAACCACCATGACAAGACGAGAAGCGGACCAGTATGTATTGTTATTGGGGAAATTCTAAAAAATCACCTTCACGATGAAAAACCTGTAGAANGGGTTGAGTCGCGACGACGTAAAAAGTATGAGCTTACTAATGCAGCCTAAAGAAAATCTTTTCTCAATATTACTTCTTGCGCACGGCTCAAAAGACCCTGAGTGGAAGCGACATTTNTTGATGTTAAAAAGTGAAATAAAAGACATGTGTGATCATTGTGAAGTTTTTCTTTCGTTCTTCGAATTAGAACACCCTACNCTAGAACAATTGATAGAACAACTCATAAAAAAGGGAAACCGGAAATTTTTTATTTATCCAGTATTACTAGCTAATGGCTTTCATTTAAAAAAAGACCTTCCAGAAAGGATCGAATTAATAAAAAAAAAATATGCTGATATAGAGATTAATTGCGGCACTTCTCTTATTGAACAACCACATATAAGGAAGTCAATTGCCGAGACAGTGCTAAAAGCAAGTAATCAATAACTAAAAAAATTTCCTAGAAAAAAATCATGACACAAATTTTTTTATTTTATTGGTTATTTATATTAGAAGAGATACATAGATTCTTGCGAAAAATAAAGTTGAAGATAGTGCTCTGAAAATGATTAAAAAGTAAAGGAATACTGTTTACATGCAAAATGAAATCCTTAATTCTGACTATTTAGAATACCTTGAGAATGAAGCAATATTCATACTTCGNGAAGTTGCAGCAACGGCGAGCNGGCCTGCGCTTCTTTTTTCNGGAGGAAAGGATTCCATTGTTCTTTTGAGACTTGCAGANAAAGCCTTTAGACCCATGCAGTTTCCTTTCCCATTGGTTCACATCGATACGGGCCATAACTTTCCAGAAGTAATAACTTTTAGAAATGAGAAGGTAATTGAGTTGCAAGAAAAACTAATAATAGGTTCTGTCGAAGAATCGATTTTAAAAGGGTCTATTCTTNTAAAAAAAGAGACTGATTCGAGGAATGCNTTTCAATCCATTACATTGCTTGAAANNATTGAAAAATTTGAATTTGACGCATTAATGGGTGGCGCAAGGAGAGATGAAGAAAAAGCTAGGGCAAAGGAAAGAATCTTCTCCTTTAGGGATGAATTCGGGCAATGGGACCCAAAAAACCAGCGTCCTGAACTATGGGATCTTTACAATGCTCACTTAGAAAAAGGAGAGCACATGAGAGTATTTCCAATATCAAACTGGACTGAGCTTGATATCTGGCATTACATCATGTTGGAAGATTTAAAGCTACCATCCATCTATTATTCTCATAAAAGAGATGTTTATTCTAAAAANGGGTTATTAGTGCCAGTAACCAAATTCACGCAACCACTTCGTGGTGAAGTTGTACAAACGAAAAATGTTAGGTTTAGAACTGTTGGAGATATCACTTGTACTTGTCCCGTAGAGAGTAAAGCAAAGAATCCAAAAGAAGTTCTCCTCGAAACAGCTAGTTCCGAATTAAGCGAAAGAGGAGAAACCAGGCTTGATGATTTAACTAATGAAGCATCGATGGAACGAAGAAAAAAAGAAGGNTATTTTTGATGAAGCAGTCTCGAGGACTCACTAGATTTATTACCGCTGGCAGTGTTGATGACGGCAAAAGTACTCTAATCGGTAGACTTCTTTATGATGCAAAACTGGTATTGAATGATCAACTCAATAATTTGAAAAAATTACAAATTCATTCTGACAAAAATCATGATTTTGACTTTTCTTACCTAACCGATGGTCTAGAATCAGAAAGGGAGCAAGGAATTACAATAGATGTCGCATACAGATACTTTTCAACAAAGAAAAATAAATTCATTATTGCAGACTGTCCAGGCCACAAACAGTACACAAGAAATATGATCACGGGTGCCTCAACCGCTGATTGTATAATCTTATTACTTGATATAACAAAAATAAAGAATGGAGAGTTATTAGAGCAAACGAAGAGGCATGCCTTAATCGCCTCATTATTAAACATTCCTAATGTGATCATAGCTATAAACAAGATGGATTTAGTTAACTATGACAAAGACCCGTTCTTTAAGGCAACGGAATCGTTTAAAAAACTATTAGATTCTTTAAATTGGAAAATTAAATTTTGGGCAGTCCCTGTTTCAGCATTAAAAGGAGATAATATTGTAAATCAATCTTTAAATATGGGATGGTATAAAGGAAACCCTTTATTACAAGTTTTAGAAACATTCGATAAAACAGAATCCTCAAATAACGAAACAACGGTTATCCCAATTCAATTTGTCTCCCGTTGGAACACAAAAACCAGCAATGCTCAACGAGCATATTGCGGTAAGATCGAGTCTGGATCGTTGAAGACCCAAGAAAATTTAAAAGTCCTTGGAAGCAACCAAACAGTCACTATAAGAAAAATACTATATCGTAGCTCTGAGGTTCTTCATGCAAAAAAGCTTTGGTCCATTATGATTCTGTTAGAAAACGATGTCGGCTTATCTAGAGGTGACATTTTAGTCGAAAACAAAACAAACTTTGAAACAAAGGAGGTGGTAGTTGATATTGCATGGCTTGATGATCAACCTTTCGCTGCAAATAAAAAATATATTTTGAAACAGGGCACGTTAGAAACTACAGCAAAAATTTTTCTAAAATCTAAATTTGATTTAGATTCACTCACCACCAAAACATCAGACTTCGTTTCCATGAATGAAATTGGNACTGCTGTTGTTAAAACCGCAAAGCCAATAATTAATATTCCTTACACTTACAAAAATAAATTAGGNGCTATGGTNTTAATTGATCCAACTACACATCAGACTGCAGCTGCACTTTTAATCAGAAATTAAATCTATAAATGAAAATTAGAAATCGGGATTACAGTAATGATCCAATTCAGAAAGAGCATTTAAAAGTTGGTCTTCCACAGATTGAATCTGGAACATTTCAGGGGGAAAAGCACCCGTTTCTATTTTTATTTTGTTGGTTAGCTGCATTTTTCATGATTTTAATCTTTATTTTTTTAGCGTCAAAATTTTTTCAATCAAACGGAGTTCATTGGTTTTCAAAATTAGTTGAGGTATTCAATAACCCTGATTTTTGGACAGCAGTTGTAATTGGGTTTGTTGCCCAGGTGATCGATGGAGCATTAGGAATGGCTTATGGAATTTCGGCTACCGCTTTTCTCTTATCAACTGGGTCTTCTCCAGCTGTAGCAAGCGCTAGNGTNCANATTGCTGCAGTATTTACNACAGGCCTTTCAGGTATTTCTCATGTTAACTTGGGNAATGTNTCAAAAGATTTATTTTTAAGGTTNCTACTTCCTGGTATCGCTGGAGCTTTGATGGGTGTGTTATTAGTTACCCAAATTTCAACAGAAGTTTTTAAGCCTTTAATGGGTATATATCTTCTTGTAATGGGGTTTGTGATAATAATCAAAGCTTACAAAAANCAAAAAGCAGGAAGACCAAAACAAAACAATATNGGTAAGTTAGCATTATTTGGCGGCTTTGTTGATTCTGCTGGNGGGGGTGGTTGGGGACCAATAGTTACCACAAACTTATTAGGAAAAGGACAAGATCCACGTTCTACAATCGGGACTGTAAATTTTGCAGAATTTTTTTTAACTCTATCCACAGCTGGCTTTTTTACAATCTTTATTACTGCAAGTCCATGGGTAAGTGTCGCNGGNTTAGTAATTGGAGGATTATTTGCTGCTCCATTCGCCGCATTTATTTGTAGAAAAATACCTCCCAAAACTTTNATGATAATAGTTGGCCTNGTTGTTTGCTTAGTAAGCTCATTTAGTGTAGTGCAAATNGTTTGATTTCATGTATTATTGAAAGAAAAGATCGAAAAGAGNNNACCATGAATGATATTGCTTCACCNTTTAATTGTAAGGATNGTCAAGGAAACNTAGAAAACAATCCTGAGCTTCCAGNCCCCGAAANTTTTGATAATCCNCGCGCTGAGCGNANGCANAGAAAGAAAAGACTTGTCAGCGCCCTAAAATTGTTTTCACATTGTGGATTTGATGAGGGANTTGCAGGACATATTACCGTNAGAGATCCTATNGAACCAGAAAGTTTTTGGGTAAATCCATTTGGAATTCATTTNAGTGAAGTTAAAGTTTCCGACTTAATACGAGTAACTCACGAAGGCAAAATAGTTGAAGGNANAAACCCAGTAAATGAAGCTGCATTTGCGATCCACTCGAGAATACATCTGGCTCATCCAANTATAAACGCAGCATGNCATGCNCATTCAATTTATGGTAAAACATGGTCTACTTTTGGAAAAAAACTAGATCCACTTACCCAAGACTCATGTGCTTTTTTTAATCATCACGAAGTATTTAAAAAATANTCNGGTCTCGTTTTAGACTCTGGTGAAGGGGATCAAATTGCAGAAAAGCTAAGTAATAATAAAGCTCTCATATTGCAAAATCATGGCCTNTTAACTGTTGGTCGATATGTGGAGTCGGCTGCATGGTGGTTTATTACNATGGANAGAACGTGNCAGGCTCAATTANTAGCGGAATCCGTGAACGATTCTAAAGTAAAGATTAACGATGCTGCTGCGAGGAAAGCCTTTGATATCATTGGAAACGAAGAAGCGGGATGGTTTAGTTTTCAACCGCTTTTACAAAAAATTACTAAAAACTTTCCAGAGCTCAAATAACCAAAAATANTATTNTCTTGCAGGNATTCTCTTCTCCTTTNTGGTTGCCAAANGGTCATGCGCAAACAATCTGGCCATCCNTCTTTGGAAGTAAAATATTAANAAAAAAAGTTAAACCTATNTTTAAAAGGCAAACNTGGTTTTCTCCAGATGNNGANTTTATTGATATAGATTCCCAAAGAAGTTTTCANTGTTCGNGGCNACCATTAGTTGTCTTATTTCATGGTCTNGANGGNTCCTCANGTAGTTTTTATTCAACNGCTTTTTATCACATNTGTANTAAATTNAACTTTTCNCTGTCTATTCCACATTTTAGAGGATGCTCTGGANGACCAAATAGAAAACTTCGTGGGTATCATGCTGGAGATATAGACGAGATTGATTGGATTTTAGAAAAATACTCACAGTTGTGTAGTATAGAAAAAATTCCATTATACGCAGTGGGTATATCACTCGGAGGTAATGCTTTACTACATTGGGCTGGAAGTACAGATCTGAATCAGCAGAAATTTTTGCCATTAAAGGCAATAGCTGCAGTCTGTGCGCCTGCCAATTTAAAAGCTTCAACTATGGCTATCGACTCCAGTATTAATCGAATCATCTATGCTAATTATTTCTTAAAAAGTATGAAAAAAAAAGCAGTCCAAAAATGGAAACAGTACCCAAATAATTTTTCTCTAGATAAGATCCTTGCTGCAAAGACTTTAAAAGAATTTGATAACAATTACACCGCCCCTCTTCATGACTTTAAAGACGTAAACGAATATTGGGAAAAATGTTCTTCAGACAAAGTTATTGAAAAAATCAAGATAAGAACACTTGTAATTTACTCACAAAATGATCCTATAGTACCCTTCGAAACACTTCCTTTAAAAAAAATAGAGTCAAACCCAGAAATACAATTTTATGTGTTAAGTTCTGGAGGACATGTTAATTTTTTGCGGAAAAGTAATACAGATTTTTATTCCCTAGACTATTTTTTTCTACAGAACACGATATTAACTTGGTTTAATACAAATTCAATATAATTAGTAGCCAAAGGCAGCAAATATTTTGATACTATAGGTCAAGGAGAAAAATTATGAAACCAATAGTAATACTTATTATTTTAGCGCCCGCGGCTCTTACTCTGTTAGTAATATGGGCGCAATCAGGTATCTCATGACAACTGAGAAGTTATGAATTTGGATAACTCATTTACCTCCTCATTACTCACCGAATGACCTAGTCCTTCGTATTCCCTCCACGTAACCTCGTAACCGTATTCCTTAACGGTTTTAAAGGCATTGAAACCCCAACCTGGCTTTACCACCTCATCCTCTTTACCATGAGCAATAAAAATTTTTCTGCTGGCAATATCTTGCTTTTCATTCGTATAAGAACCTAAAAAGTAGCCAGAGCAACACATTATCCCATTAATATTAATTTTAGATCTCATCCCAATGTAAAGTGCCATAGCTCCTCCTTGAGAGAAACCCCCAAGAAAAATTTTACACGGTCCATCAAAACTTTTTACTGCTCTATCTATTATTTCCTCAATACTTAACATTGACTGATTTGCTCCATCAATATCTTGAGGAGCATCAGCTGTTAACCCAACTATGTCGTACCATGCTGGCATCAGGAATCCGTTATTAAGTGTCACTCTTAAATTTGGGGCTTGAGGGAAAATAAATTTTACCTCTTCATTACCATTAAGGTGTAGTTCAGAAACTAAAAACTGGAAATCATTTGATGTAGCACCTAACCCATGAAGCCAGACAATCAAAATTTTCGTATCTGCTTTCTTACCCCTTTGCTGCTCAATTACCTCTAACATTTCTGTCTACCTTATTTTACAACGCCATGTGAATGACAAATTCCACCAGTAATCTCGACGGTTGTTCCATTTAAAGCTTCATTTGATGAAATATGTTCTATTAATTTCGCAATCTCGATTGGCTCTATTAACCTATTAAGATGAACTGTTTTCAAAAGAGATTCTAAAACAGACTGATTCATTTTTTCTAACATTGGCGTTCTAGTATATCCTGGTGCAATACCGACTACCCTTATATTTAAGATTTTTTTTAGCAAGAACTCCCCAATTATCACTTTCGGAAATAAAGAAATTGCAATTTTAGAAGAAGAGTAATTTAACTGTCCTAACTGCCCTGCTTTATTGACGGACGAGATTGGCACTATTAGACCTGGCCAACCACCTTCTGCCATTTTTTCAGCACAGTCTCTAACTGTAAGAAACGTTCCGTTTAAATTTACGTTCAATACATCTTGCCAGTCATCAAAAGAAAGTTTACTTTTAACCTTCTTAGTTTCCTTTTCAAGATTGAGTAATAAACCATCCCGTATTAAACCAGCACAAGGGATGACAATATTTATCTTTCCAAACCTTTTTATAGCCTGATTTACCATTTTTTTTGAATCTAACTCTTGAGAAATATCTGCAGCAAATGTTTCAAAATTTTTAACACCAATAGAAATTAAAAAATTACCAGCATTTTTTAAAGTATCTTGCTCTTTATCCACTAAAAATAGACTTGACCCCAACTTTCCAAAATGACTAGCTATTGCGGCGCCAATACCGCTGCCTGCTCCAGTCACAAGTACAACAGCATTTTTTAAATCCATGCGTTCCCCCTATTTTTCTTCTATTATATTGCAATGCACAAAAAAATACATGGAAAACCCTAAAAGAAATAAAAAAACAGCTACAAAAAAGCTATTGTGAAACATAGGGTGCTGATTTTTTTTGGAAATATTTTTTTTTTGTTGGCTAGACTTAAGCTATCATATTTATTCTGATATGAATAAATATGAGTAAAACCAGTATGGGTTCTAAGTTGATGACAAACTTAACAAATTTTTTTGCAACGGGTGTCGCACTCTGGATTACTAGCTCACTTTTCGATGGGTTTTCTTTCGAAACAATTGAATCACTGGTCCTTTGCTCT